>USOJ01000010.1 GCA_900556195.1 uncultured Eubacteriales bacterium | reverse complement strand
ATTAGCCTGAAAACACGGCGCAAGACCGAGTTCAAACACAATCACCTGTGGCTATCCGAAAATGATTATTGCGCGGACAAAACACCCCGAAAGTCAGGTTGAGGGGATAAAAATCGTTGACGTAGCAAGGTGGCTTATTTCGCAAAATTAAAATTTAATCAAAATTGCGAAATAAACTCTCTTATCAAAGGTTGATATTATCGGATTGAAACACGTCGCTTAGTAGGAAGTAATTTATAAATGAAAGCGCCTTAAAAGTCGGAAACGACTTTTAAGGCGTTTTTCTAAATCGGAGTAAGACTTCCGTTTATTGCGTTGAATTTTAAGTGTTGATTTTTTTCGTTGATTTTTGCTTTTCTTTGCGTTGCGCTGAATTGACTAAAAGGCAAAATTCTGCAAAACCTATTATCGTATCAATAAGCCTTCCATGCCGTTATCGACGAATGGGGTGTTTAAGGGTTGCTGTTATTATCATTATTTAATATAGTGTTGAGGTGGGCGGATTGCCGATTTGGGGTTATTATAAACCTGTTATAACACATATTTGCAAGAAATGCAATATTTTATGCAAGATTTAATATTGACTATGCTTTTTGCTTATGTTATAATACGGGAGTAAAAGGTTTGGGGGAGTATTATACTTTTTTTGACGCCGCGGCGAAATTTTCGGCGACCTTTACGGGCGAATGGCAAAACTTTACGGCAGACAGGCTTAATAAGGAAATCAGAATTAAGGTAATCGAAAACGTAGAATACAATAACAAAATCGTCATAGACGGCAACGCTGTCGATTCGTCGGCGGTGGAAATATCCGTAGTTGCCGAATGGCAGGGCGAAACTTATCCTAACGTAGCCGAAGTCGATTCGTCGGTAACGATCAACGGAAGCGATTACGCCTGCGAATTTACCGCCGAGAACGAAGATTTGTTGAATCTCGAAAAGATTGCGGACGGTAAAGTCAAGATCGGCGCGAACGGTATAGGCGATACGTTTTTGACGGCGAAATACGTCGGCGAAAACGGCAGAGTTTACGAAACGAAAATTGCGGTAACGGTATATTGCCCCACGGCGGTTTACGACGGACAACTTGATTTTTGCGCGTCGAAACCCATAGACGTGGCGAGCGTTTTCGGAACTCAGTACGCCAGAATTTTATCGGTAACGCAGGGTAACAAAACGTTGAAATCGGAGATGAACTATATCGAAGGCGTAAAGATTGCCGGCGACGAAACCGAACCGATGACGATTTTAACCAACGTCGGAGGATACGTGTTCGAAAACGTTTTCGGCTACGACGTCGAACTTACGAAAGATAATATTTTCGAAACCCTCCTTCTCGGCAGGGGCGACCTTATAAAAAAAGGATATTATATTCTCAATTCGGATATAACCGAAGCGATCGACTTTACTTTGCAGGCAAAATGCGCATATAAAGACGGCGACGCGGGCAATACTTATTTTTGCGGGACGTTTGACGGAAGAGGTCATATTTTCAGCGCGAAAGTCGGCGAAAACGGAGTGTTCGGCGGATTGTTCAACGGGGCGGTGATCAAAAACACCGAGTTTATATTTGAATTTTCCGACAAGTCGTCTTCTTGCGGGTTGGCGAACAACGAAGCGACGTTCAATCATCAGAAAGGGGCGGTTAAGTTGAACAATATAGCCGTCAAAACGAAGAATTATTATCTTAACTCTTACGCGCTTTTCGCGTATTGCAACTTCAATCTCGAAATGCAGGACGTATACGTCAACATAAGCGGAACGGAAAAATTACCCGATTACACGGGTGTAACGACCGAAATGGCGGCGTTATTCCATTACGACCTTACGGCTACGATGGCGTCCAACGACGGTAAGTTTAAGGGAGGCTTCAGAAATATTTTCGTTGTAACGGGTAAGTTTATGCCTATGGCGTGCAGTAAATGGTATAGCGGTTATACGTACGTATCTTACGCCAAAAACGACGAAGCGCATCTCGGCAATTTCAAACCCACGGGATACGATCATCTTTACACTTATTGCCACGTCGTGGCAGACGAAGATAACGAACCGCAAACGCTTGCTTACTACGGAATGCTGAAGTACGGCGGCACTGCTCCTCGTCCGTTCGCGTGGATTTTCAAAGCCCGCGCGGATATAACCGACGGCGGCATAGAAAGATACGACACCGCTTTCGAATTATCGAAAAAAACGGATAAAATCGGCGACTGGAACGTAACGTAACGAATAATGAAAAATAAAACCGTAATAAAAATACGCTCCCGGGTAAACGGGAGCGTAAAACTCGAAATCAAAAGCGAAAAAGAGATTTCAAAGGTGAAATTCGCCGTAATTAAAGACGGCGATTTTCGCTTACTTATCGAAAGCGAAGTAAATTCCGCAGCCGTTTTTACGGGCAAAAGTAAAGTGGAAAATCCGAGGTTGTGGAGCATATCCTCGCCCGAACTTTACGAATATACGACCGAAATCGTATACGCGGACGGCGAAAAAGAAACTTTAACGGGCAAATTCGGTTTCCGCGAAATAAGTACGGACTCCAAAAATATTCTGCTCAACGGAAAGCCGCTGTACGTACGCGGATTTATCCGCGGGGCAAAGGCGCACGACCACGCAAACCTTTCGGGATTGCCGCTTAAAGAATTTTACGCCAAAAACCTTAAAGAAGCCAAAAAATTCGGCTTCAATTTCGTAAGGTTTCACTCCGTCGTACCCGAAGAAGAGTTGTTTCAGGCAGCCGACGAAGCGGGAATACTCGTACACGTCGAACTCCGTCCGCCGCACGATATTTACAATAACCTCGAAGAGATGGTAACGACGGGCAGAGCGATCGTCCCCGAAGAATTTCTCGAAGAAACCGTAGATAAATACTTCAATCATCCGTCGTTGTGCGTGTATTGCGTGGGCAACGAGATTAAAAAGGCTTGCGCGGACGATATACGAAAGGTCCAAGAAAAACTCGCCGAACTCGACGGGACGAGGCTCTTTCTCGATACGTGCGCCTGGGGCAAAAACAATCGCCCCTACGCGGATATGGACGTACAGCATTTAAGTTATTATTTTCCGTTCGGAAAGCACGCGGGTATGTACGACGATACCGAAAATCTTCTTGCGGCGAATACGGACGAAGACGAGCCTATGAAGACGGAGAGCGACGGCTGCGAAATCGTAAGGGATTTATATTTCAACGTTCCGCTTATCGCGCACGAAGTGTGCCATTATACGGCTTTAAGGGATTTTTACGCGCTTAAAGAAAAGTTTATTAAAAGCGGCGCGCCTATGCCGTGGTGGATAGACGAAGAGATAAAACTCGTCGAAGAAAAGGGATATAAAGAATCGTTCGGCGAAATGTTCGCGGCAAGCAAGCATTTTCAGTTTATCTGCTGGAAAACGGCTTACGAAGAAATGCGTAAAAGCGCGCTGTTGGGCGGGTTTCATTTTCTGCAATTTGCGGATACCGACGCGTACGAAAACTCCAACGGAGTGGTCGATTGTTTCGACGACGAAACCTGCGTAAAACCCGAAGAATTTTTGAAATTCAACGGCGATAGAGTGATTATCGCGGATTTGGGCAGCAGAAATCGCTACTGCTCGGAAGAGATAACCGTGCCCGTATATCTGTCAAATCTCGGCGAAGACGACGTTAAAAAGGCGGACCTTGATATATCCGTCGAAAAGGACGGAAAGAGTTACGTCGGCTGTTCGATGAAAAATCTCGACGTTACGCGTAAGGGCGTGTATAAACTCTGTAAAACGAGAATAACGCTCCCGAACGAAAGCGGGGTATACGCGTTAAAAATAAAACTCGTCGCGAAAAACGAACTTTATTGCGAAAACGAATGGACGATATGGTTGTACGATAAAAACGAAAATAAAGAAACGTACGCTGATTTCGTGTCTTACGACGACGGCAGCGTCGTTATAACCGACGATATGAAGACTGCTTTTTGCGCTTTGGAAAACGGGAAAAGAGTATGCCTCGTATATCGCTCGGAATGGACGCGACACCGCCGTAATCCCGGTATGAAAAATCCCGAGTATGCGTTTAAGGCGAGTTGGAACCGCTTTAAGCCCGTCATATGGGACAGAGGAACGAATTTCGGCGGGCTTAACGATAAAAAGACTCTTAATAAATACGGTTTTCCGTGCGAAGATTATTACGATTTCAACTATTGCGAAATAAGCGAAGACTGCGATAAAATCGTACTCGACGATTTCCCGGTAAAGGTTAAGAAGTTGGTAAGCGGTATAGATAAGAGTTCGCGCGACAGATTCGACGCTTATAAAGACGCATATAATCTGCCCGAACTTATGCCGGACAGAACGCTCCGCGATTTCGGATATATGTTCGAACTCAAAGCGGGAAAAGGCAGATTGCTCGTGTGCGGGTTTAACCTGACGGGGATAGACGAAAACGAACCGTCGGCAACCGCAATGTCGAAGTTTATTAAAAACTACGTAAAAAGCGACGATTTCAATCCCGAAAACGAAATTCCGCTCGAAGAATTAAAGGCTTACGCCAAGCGTTGCGCGAAAGAGCCCGTAAGAGAGCGTACGATGACTCAATTCTGGGAACTCGACGACGCTCCCGTAGAAAGCCCGGAATTCTGGCGCGAAGCGAAAGAATATCTTAAATAAACCTTAAATAAACGTAAACGCTATGTCAAAAGATCTGAAATTAAAGTACGGAACTCCCGCCGGACGGACGAACGAGGGCTGGGAAAGATATTCTCTGCCGATCGGAAACGGCTACGGCGGAGCGAGCGTGTTCGGCGGAACGGACGAAGAGAGGTTGCAGTTTACGACCAACGTTTTCGCCAATACGTTTAGTCAGGGCGGGGTGTCGAATTTTCTTGAACTGTATATAGAATTTAACGACGTCGCCGAAAACTACGAACGCGGGCTCGATATAAAAACGGGTATCGCGCTTTCTTCGTATAAATCGGCTTTCGGATTAACGAAGAGAGAAGCGTTTTTCAGTTACCCGGATAACGTATTCGCCTACCGCGTCGAAACGGAAAAACCGAAAGACCTTAAAGTAAGGGCGGTGATACCCTATCTCGGCGAAAGAAGCGCAGACGACGGCGGAAGAACGGGCGAAATTTTCGCAAACGACGGCTGTATCGAAATAAAGGGTACGCTTCCGTCGAGAAATTTATCGTACGACGCGAAAGTCGCAGTTATAACCGACGGCGAAAAGACGATAGAAAACGACGAAATCGTCGTGAGAAACGCTCTGTACGCCGTTATATTGCTCGTTTTCGATACGTCGTATAAACTTTGCCCCGAAGCGTTTTCAACGCATAAAGCGGTCGGCGAAGACCCGACCGAAAAAGTCGCGGCAAGATTGAATTCTGCGTTGAAATCCGGTTACGAAAAACTTAAAGAAAGACATTTCGCCGATTTTTCGTCGATTATGAACAGGGTAGAGTTTGATATAGGCGGGCGCTATGACGGCAGGACGACGGACGAACTTTTATCGTCGTATAAAGAGGGAAACGACGAACCCTATCTTGAAGAGGTTTATTATCAATACGGCAGGTATCTGCTCGTATCTTCGTCGAGAAGGGGAACGCCGCCCGCGTCGCTGCAAGGCGTGTGGACGGTACACGATAAGTCGCCCTGGGGCAGCGGATTCTGGCACAATATAAACGTTCAGATGAACTATTGGCACGCCTTTTCGGCGAATATAGCCGAAACGTTCGACGCTTACGCGGATTTTTTCAAGGCGTATCTGCCCGAAGCGGAGAAAAACGCGAAAGAGTGGATAAAAGAAACCAACCCCGAAAACTCCGACGGCGATTGCGGCTGGATAATAGGTACGGGCGCGTTCTGTTACGAAATAGAGGGCAAAAATCCGAACAGCCATTCGGGACCGGGAACGGGCGGACTTACCGCTAAAACGTTTTACGACGCGTACGATTTTACCCGCGATAAAGAATTTTTGAAAAATTACGCCTATCCCGCAGTGCACGGTATGGCAAAGTTCTTGAAAAAGACGCTCCGCGATTACGACGGCAGAAAACTCTGCTCGTTTTCGGCTTCGCCCGAACAGATATTGTCGGGCGAATGGGTAAACGAACATAAATATCAGCAATACTATCATACCGTAGGTTGTTCTTTCGACCAACAGATGGTGAAAGAAGTATTCGCCGACGACCTTAAATTGTCTGAAATTCTCGGCGTATACGACGAAACGAATAAGTTCGAAGAGGAAAATATAAACTCGCTCGACGCCGTTCGCGTCGGGTACAGCGGGCAGATAAAGGAGTACGACGAAGAAAACTTCTACGGCGAAATAGGAGAAGCGAAACACAGACACTTATCTCAACTCGTGGCGTTGATGCCGGGCGAGGAGATAACGAGCGATACCCCCGCCACGCTCGACGCGGCTAAGATTACGCTCGATTACCGCGGCGACGAATCTACGGGCTGGGCGCTTGCGCACAGACTTTGCTCGCGCGCGAGAACGGGCGAGGGCGATCACGCGTATCTGCTTTTGCAAAATTTGTTGAAAAAGCGAACTCACCCCAATTTGTGGGACGTGCATCCGCCTTTCCAGATAGACGGTAACTTCGGCGCGACCGCGGGAATAACCGAAATGCTGTTGCAGAGCCACGGCGGATTTATTTCGCTGCTACCGGCGCTACCCGAAAAGTGGAAAACGGTAAAATTCAAAGGGCTTAAAGCCCGCGGGAATTTCGAAGTTTCGCTCGTTTACGCCGACGGCGTGATTACCGGATGTGAAATAATATCCTGTAAAGGCGAGATAGTAACTCTGTATTACGGCGGGGCTGGCGATAAACTCGAAGTTAAAAACGAAGGCAGACGAATTCCCGTAAAAGTCGACGGCGATAAGATTCGTTTTTCGACCGATAAAGGTAAAACTTATACCGTAACGGGCTTTGAAAAACGCGTTAATCGACTTATAGCGAGCGATTTTACGGCGAATTGGCAAGAGAGCGGCGTTAAACTCGAATGGAAAAACGACGGAAGAGAATATAACGTTTTCCGCGCCAAAGACAGCGAATCGGGTTATACGCTTATAGGCAAATCTGGTAACGGCGAATTTTTTGACGAAGACTTTTTGGAAAAAAACAAGGCAAGGCTTACGTATAAAATCGTTATAAGCGGCGGCGATAAAAACGGAAAGGGCAACGGAGCGACGGCTGTCTTAAACCCCGCGTCCGAACTCGAAAAAGAGCGGTACGCGTACAGGCTTAAAGTCAATAATCTGAATATAGATAATAAGTAACGAAGTACGTAAAGCAAAGAGTAAAGCCGTAACGTTATCAGAAAGATTGAATTGTATTTTATAATAGTTTATATCGTTTACTCCATACTAAACGAATTCTTATTTTGCAAGGTCGGAATTTGCAAAATTCAAGGCATAAAAAAGGCAGGTTGAAAAACCTGCTTTTTTGGTGCCGCTGGCCGGATTTGAACCGGCACGGATGTTACTCCGAGGGATTTTAAGTCCCTTGCGTCTGCCTGTTTCGCCACAGCGGCGTAATTACGATTTTATTGATTTCGCCCCGATGGATTTCCATCGGGGCGAAATTAGTTGGAGGCGCCACCCGGATTTGAACCGGGGCATAAGGGTTTTGCAGACCCTTGCCTTACCACTTGGCTATAGCGCCACGCCTCACGCATCGATAGCCTGTTTATTCTATCATAAAAAATTTGCTTTGTCAAACGATTATAGTAAATCTTTTTTCATTTCGACAAAGTTTTTGTTTTTTCGCGTTTTCTCATAATTAAAAATACGAACGAGCATACGACGACCGTTATCGGGAATATTACCGAGAATAAAAGTCCCGTCTTGATTTCTTCGGAAACGAGTCCGGTAAGGGTAGGTCCTAACGTGCAGCCGACGTCGCCGAAAAGCGCGAGCATTCCGAACATTTTCGTTCCGCCTTGCGGAAAGTGTTTCCCCGCGAGCGAGTACGCTCCGGGCCACAACAGACCGACGAAAAGCCCCGCAAGGGCAATACCCGCAAGCGAAAGGTACGCCGACGGCGAAAGCGCGGTCAGAAGATACGCTCCCGTAAGCAAAACTCCGCAGGCAAATATCGCTTTTCCTAAATTGATTTTATCGCCGAGTATTCCGTAAACCGTCCTTGAAATCGCCATAAAAAAGGCGAACAAGCACGTGCCGAGAATATCGCCCATAGTCTTATTTACGCCGAGCCCTTTTTCGGCAAAAGCCGACGCCCACTGCGCGATAGACTGTTCCGCCGCGCCCGCGGCGAGCATCAAAACGGGGAACACGATAAAGCCTTTTGCCGTGAAAATCGACTTATAGGTGGACGGATTTTCGTCGCCGTCGAGCGTTTCTATCGGGCATCTGGCAAATATTATACAGTTCAGAACGGGTATAACCGACAGGGCGATCGGCAGCCATTGCCAGTTGCCGATGCCGAAACAATTGAAATAAAGCGTAGCGACGAGTACGGTTATTATATGACCCCAGCAATAGAAAGAGTGCAAAAAGCACATCGCGCCCGACTTGTTGCCGAGCGGCAACGCTTCGACTACGGGGCTTATGATAACTTCGACGAAGCCTCCGCCGACAGCCATTAAAAGGGCGGCGATTATTATCCCCGCGTACGATGGCATTATAAACGGAAGCGAGCCGAGGCAAATCAGTCCGACGGCGGAAAAGGTCTGGGCGATTATCGCGGCCGCTCTGTAACCTATTTTTTCGACTATTTTCGGCGATACCGCATCTACTAAAATCTGCAAACCGAAATTGACGAAAATCAGAATCGACAATTGGCTTTGAGAAACTCCGAACTGCTTGCCGAATTGCACGAACAAAAGGGGCGACAGGTTA
This sequence comes from uncultured Eubacteriales bacterium, assembly GCA_900556195.1. Classification (GTDB taxonomy): domain Bacteria; phylum Bacillota; class Clostridia; order Christensenellales; family Borkfalkiaceae; genus UBA10281. The sequence goes on along the minus strand of USOJ01000010.1, from coordinate 3,662 downwards.
TTTACTATCGCCTGTATGACGTAGCCGACGTAACACGCGGTCAGCGTAAGTCCGTATTTTTTTGTCGAAATTCCGTTAGTCATTCGTTTATCTCCCGAAAGTTGCCCTCTATACAAAATATGACGGCATTCTAACATATTGCGATAAATTTCTCAACTAAAATAACGCGTTTTTAATAACGTATACGATTTTTAGCGAAAATTCTACCGACGGTAGACTCGTTTTTTGCGATTCTACTTTGAGTATTTCAATCGTATAACGAAAATTGCCCGTAATAATTTGATATTATGTGCGTAAATAGGTATAATACAACCGTAAAAACGGGCAAAGCCTACCTTATAGGAGAGAGTATAAAATGAAGATTGCGATTTCGCTTGACAGCGCTTGCGACGCGAGCGAGGAAGTAAAAAATGAATACGGGTTCAGCGTAGTGCCTTTCGGCGTTACGATGGGCGACAGATTTTTTTACGACGGTGAAGTAGACACGCTTGAAATTTTCGCTTACGCAGACGCTCACAAAACGTTGCCGAAGACCAACGCCGTAAACGAAGAGCAGTTCAACGAGCATTTCAAAAAACTTCTCGAAACGAACGACGCCGTTATTCACTTCGACATTTCGTCGGATATGTCGAGCGCGTACAACAACGCGGTCAATTCCGCCAAAAATTTCAAAAACGTGTACGTAATAGACAGCCGCACGCTTTCTACGGGCATTACGCTCGAAGCAATTTACGCTAAAAAACTTGCGGATAAGGGGCTTGCTCCCGAAGAAATCGTAGAAAAGGTCAAGGCGAGAATCCCTGCCGTTCAGGCGAGTTTCGTCATCGAAAGGCTCGATTACCTCTACCGCGGCGGAAGATGTTCGGGGCTGGCGTTATTCGGCGCGAATCTTTTGAAAATACGTCCCGAAATAGAAGTTAAAAACGGAGTAATGGGCAATACCGAAAAATTCAGAGGTCGTATGAACGACGTCGTAACGAAATATTGCCAGAGTGTACTCAATCGTTACAACAATCCCGATAAGTCGGTTATCTTCATAACCCATTCGAGAGCGACGCAGGAAATGGTCGACGCGGCGAAAGCGGTTCTGAAAGATTGCGGCTTTGCAAAGGTTTACGAAACCTACGCGGGTTGCACGGTTTCGAGCCATTGCGGAAAAAACACGCTCGGTATTCTCTATATAAACGACGGTTTAGAAGACTGATTAAAGATTACGTCGCCGCGAAGCGTTTTGCGATTCGCGGCGTTTTTCGTTTTTGCGTTCGGCGTTTTTTAAGGTTATAAAGTTTATATATTTTTATTTTGACTTGACAAAACGCGGGCTTGATATTATAATAGTAAAAAAACGAACGATATCCGACGAGGAGAATATATGAAAAGAAAATTCCGACTGATAATCGCGGCGTGCGTTCTGGCGTTCGTCGCGCTTGCGGGTTGCAGCGAAAAGACCGCTCCGACCTTTCCGCATACGACCGACGGCGACCCGACCGACGCAAAATATTTCGATTTCGACTTAAACGCCGACGAAACGGGCTATATAATATCCGCAAAAGCGGACGCCGATTTGCCGTTGTACGTTATTTTGCCCGCTACGTATGAAGAAAAACCCGTCGTGGCGATAAAAGAACGCGGCTTTGCCGGCGGTAAGTTTATTTCCGTTTCCGTTCCCGCAAGCGTTACCGAAACTGGGATACACGCGTTTGCGGATTGCGAATATCTGACGACGGTGGTTTACGGTAAAGACGCCGAAAAAAATTCGTCGGGCGAATGCGTCGCTACGCAAATAATACGCGCTTACGCGTTTTCGGGCTGTAAAAAACTACAATATCTCACGCTTACCGCAGTGAGTAAAATCGGCGACGGGGCGTTCGCGTATTGCAATAAGTTAGAGTCCGTAACGGTCGAAAAAACGGCTGAAGTCGCAACGAACGCCTTTCCCGCGACGGTCAAAGTAGAGAGAAAAGCATGAAAGAAGAATTTGATTTTTACGCGTACCTGATGCGCATGAAATACATAAAGCGTTGGGCGCTTATGCGTTCCACGTCCGAAGAAAATATAATGGAACATAGTTGGGAAGTCGCGGTAATCGCTCACGCTCTCGCAATTATTAAAAACGAAAAATTCGGCGGCAAAGTAGACGAATATAAGACGCTTTGCCTTGCCGTTTACCACGAAACCAGCGAAGTCGTAACGGGCGATCTGCCCACGCCTATCAAGTACTTTAACCGCGAGATAAATTCGGCGTACAAAAGCCTTGAAAAAGACGCGAACGAACGGCTTATCGCCAAACTCCCCGAAGAACTCCAGAACAGGTACAGAGAGTTTATTCTGGACGACCCGAGCAGCGAAGAACATAAACTTATGAAATACGCCGACCGTATATGCGCGTATATCAAGTGTCTTGAAGAATTGAAAGTCGGCAATAAAGAGTTTCTGAAAGCGAAAGAAAGTATCGGTAAAGAATTGTCGGACGCCGACGACGAAGCGGTAAAATATTTTATCAAAAACGTATTGCCTACGTTTTCGAAAACCCTTGACGAACTCGAAATGTAAATAAAGAATAAGCGGCGGGCTGGGCGAAGAAAAATTCTTTGCCCAGCCCGTAAATTTTTTCTTAAAAATTTTCAATATATGACAGATATTGGCGTAATTAGCGTGTTATTATGCGCGCGTAAGGAGTCTGCGGCATAAATTTCGCATATCGCTTTACAAAGCGGTTAAGTCGTGGTAAAATTATATAAAATAAGAAGAGTTCTGGAATTCAAAAAATGAAGACGATTTATCTTTATACTTGTCTGTTATAAGGAGAAAATAAAAATGTTTAGAGATGAAATTGTTAAAAAGTCCGAGCCACTTATTAAAAAAGCAAAGGATAAAGGGTATAGCGAGAACACTTTAATAATTATGGGATTTCTTGCGTTCGGTTCGCATAATGACGGAAATGAAGAGACTACTATCACTGTTTTTAATAGGTTAATGGACGAGAGTTCCGATGAACACGAATTTCTTAAAAAGGCGACGCGATATTTAGAACTTTGACTTATCGCATAAATCAAAAAGCGGCAGGGCGTTATATCCCGTTAGGGAAAATTAAAGACTACGGAGATAAGCCCAAAGAGATTTACGAACAACTTAAAAAAGAAAATTATAGGGAGGTAAGTTTTGAATGATAACCGATGAAGATAAGAGATTTACTGAAAAATATTACGGTAAACCTTATGCCGAAATTTTAGAGACCGCAAAAAAGAATTTAAGAAAAGCGCATATCTCCCCAGATTGGATAGATATGATACTTCGAGATGATGACGGTGTATCGGGTGCATACGAAAACGATATTCCCGTAAATTTAATTGGTAATGGCTCACACCTGTGGCTGTACTTAACGACGGACTGACCTACGAAAAAAACTTTTTATAATTTTTTCAATAATTGCCTTAAAATAGTTTGTAAATGCACATAAAACGAAGGGATATAATTTAATTGTAAAATGGATTTAATCAGAAAAGCGTTAGAGATAGCGATAAAGGCGCATAAGGGCGTTGTAGGCAAAGACGGTCTCGATTACGTTTTCCACCCGATAACGGTAGCGTTAAAATGCAATACGAACGACGAAAAGGTCGTAGCCTTACTCCACGACGTAATAGAAGATACGCCGATGACGC
>USOJ01000009.1 GCA_900556195.1 uncultured Eubacteriales bacterium | reverse complement strand
AGCGACGATACCCTGTTCGCTCTGGTTGACGGCCGCGTCAAGTTTGAGCGTATGGGTAAAGAGCGCAAGAAGGTTTCCGTTTACCCTGCAGAATAATTTGGCCAAAGACAAAGTCCCGGAGTGTAAACCCCGGGATTTGTTCTGGCAACGGATAACCGGCGGCCGGCGGGGGAAACTGCCGGTAGGACGGTTTTTATGATAGAAGCGAGGAACAAGATGTTTGTAGATAAAGCGAAAATTTCCATCAAGGCGGGGGACGGCGGCAACGGTGCGGTTTCCTTCCACCGCGAAAAATTCGTGGCGGCCGGCGGCCCTGACGGCGGTGACGGCGGCAAGGGCGGCGATATATATTTCGTCGCGGACAGGCACCGTTCCAGCCTTATCGACTTTATGTATAAACGCAAATACGTTGCCGAAAACGGCGGCAAGGGCGGCACTAACAAGTGCCACGGCAAAGACGGCGAAGACGTGTATATAAACGTACCGCTCGGAACGGTCGTCAAAGATGCCGCAACGGGTAAAATTATCTGCGACATGTACGAAAACGGTCAGACCGAACTCGTTTTGGAGGGCGGCAACGGCGGTAAAGGCAATCTGCATTTTTGCACGTCGAGAAGACATGCCCCCCATTTTTCGCAGGCGGGCGAAAAGACCGAAGCGAGAAAGATAATACTCGAACTCAAAACCATCGCGGACGTAGGGTTGATAGGCTTCCCGAACGTCGGCAAGTCAACGCTTTTGTCGAAAGTTTCGGCGGCAAGGCCAAAAATCGCGAACTATCACTTCACGACCATGGCCCCCAATCTCGGCGTAGTAAAATATTACGACGATTCTTTCGTCTGCGCGGATATTCCCGGGCTTATCGAAGGCGCGGCGCAGGGCGCGGGGCTCGGTACGGAATTTTTAAGACATATCGAAAGAACGCGTTTACTCGTACACGTAGTGGATATTTCGGGTTGCGAAGGCAGAGATCCTTACGAAGATTATAAAAAAATCAACGCGGAACTCAAAGAATACAGCAAAGAACTCGCAAAACGCCCGCAGGTTATCGCGCTCAATAAATGCGATTTACCGGGTGCCGAAGAAAACGCGAAGATTTTCCGCAAAAAAGCGGGTACGCGTAAAAAGATTTTCAAAATATCGGCAATAAACGGCGAAGGCACGGAAGAACTCGTAAAATATCTGTTGTCGGTGCTTGCCGAAATGCCCGCTCCCGCGCCGATAGAACACGAAGAATTCCGCTACGAGAAAGAGGACGTAAGAAAGTTTACGGCTCGGTACGACGAAGAAGACGGCGTTTACGTCGTGGACGGACCTATCGTCAGATTGCTCGAAAGAAACGTAATTTTAGACGATATGGATTCGCTTGCGTATATGCATAAAACACTTAAAGATTACGGCGTACTCGACGCTTTAAGAAAACTCGGCGTAAAAGACGGCGACACCGTCTGCATAGGCGAAACCGAGTTCGACTATATCGATTAAAGGAGTAAGGATATGACAACCAAACAGAGAAGTAAATTAAGATCGTTGGCGCAGACTATCGAACCGATCGGGCAGATAGGCAAGGGCGGAATAAGCGACAATATGGTTGCGGGGCTTTCGTCCGCGCTGGAAGCGAGAGAACTTATAAAAGTAACGGTACTTAAAAACGCCGAAGACGAAGCGAAATATCTTGCCGACGATTTAGCGGCGGAACTGAACGCCGAAGTCGTATGTACGATAGGACATAAAATCGTATTATATCGTCGCAGCCTAAAAGACGGCGTAAAACATATCGAGTTCTGAAAACGAGTAAACGGCAGACCTCTTCCGTCAACTCCGCTACGCTCGTTGCCACCTTCCCCGATAGGGAAGGCATGTGGAAGTATGTCATTGGCGCAATGACATTATTCAAGGTGAAAGCCTCTATACTATCATTTTTCGTATTAAAAAGTCGCAGACGGTGCGGCTTTTTTTCGTTACGCTTAAAAAATTCGTAAAAATCCCCGAAAATACGATTTTTCAAGAAAATATCGGAGAAATAATGTGGAACGGAACGAAAAAATCGTATGCGTATTGTGAAAATGCAGACAAAACCACCTAAAAACCCTTGACACGCGTGAAACGAAGTGTTAAAATACACGCGCAATATACTGAAAGTAAATATTGCGTGCTTAACGGGCATAAAATCATACGTCGGCGCCGTTATGGGGCGGGCGTACGGTTGCAAAATATCAATACGGTTAAGGAGAAACGAGAATATGACTAAAAAAGTAATGTCGCTGCTGATCGTCGCTTGCGTGGCCATGTCTATGATAGGCGTTACCATAGGTATCGTTGCTTATCGGAAAAATAAGTCCGAAACGCCTGCCGTACGTTCGTTGAACGCGGAAACGGCAACGACCGTCGATCGCGCGGGCGTCAAAAAGTATTCCGTCAACTTCAACAATTTTAATCCTAACGACAAAAGAAGTTACGAAATCGTTCCGGCGAGGGATCTCGACGTAAACCTTGAATTTACCAAAGGCAAAGGTAAACTGGCGGAAGTCGTATACGTAACCATAAAATATGGCGCGAACGAAAAGAACGAAAAGACGGGATTTCTCAAAGACGTTTACGGTAAAAATTTCGAACTTGGCAAAAATGCCGGCAAGATTGAGATTATTTTCGAATTCAAATCGACGGCGGCGGACGGGCGCGGTAACGACCGCGATAACGAATATATGGGCGCGACTGCCGATTTCGTGCTGAAGATTACGAGCAAGACGGTGGAAGAAGTCAAATAAACTGTAAGGGTTTAAGTGAAATGGGAGAAGAAGGGCAGAAAGAAGTTGAAAACGTTACGAAATCGCCGAAAAGCGGCGTAACGATCGCAAAGAAGGTTGCGAATATCGTTTTAGACGTGGTAGTAGTAATAGTTTTGCTGCTCGCGTTGTTTACGATGATAGTTACCGTCAACGCGAAAAAGAGCAAAGACGGTACGGCTACGATTTTCGGGTATCAACTTCGTTTCGTTCAGTCGGGTTCGATGGAAAAATGCGCCTACACCGACGTAAGCAAATACAAGGTAAAGAGCATAAAAGTCAAGTCGTGCGTGTTTATCAAGACCGCCCCTACTGATGTTGAAAAAATAAAAGAGTGGTATAAAACGCTTAAAGTCGGCGACGTGCTTACTTTCCAGTATAACAGAGAAAAAAAGGCAAACGAAAAAAACTACAATGGCGACGGGAAGACGATAACTCACCGTGTTATCAAGATAGAAAAAAAGGAAACCGGCGACGGGTACATAATTACGCTTAAAGGCGATTATAAATCGAGCAAAGGCAACGAGCCAGCCGAGCAGGTAATAGATACCGAAGTTGACACTCCCGCAACCACTACTTATATAATAGGAAAAGTTACGGGGCAGAGTTACCTGCTGGGGCTTTGCGTATACGTATTGAAAAAACCCGTAGGCATCGTGTGTGTGGTAATCGTTCCGTGTCTGTTGATGATAGTCATACAGATATTCAGAATAGCGAACGTTCTGGGCGAGGACAAAAAGAACAAACGTAAAGAAGAACAGGCGCACAAAGACGACGAGATCGAAGAGTTAAAACGACAACTCGCGGCTTTGCAGAACGCCGCCGCCCCCGAAGAATCGGCTGACCGGAAAGAAGAACAGACGGAGTAAAACGTACTGTCATTCTGAGGCTTTGCCGAAGAATCTCCGACTTTCTACTGTCATTCTGAGCGAAGCGAAGAATCTCCCGGAAGGGTGGATTACCGCGGAGTGTATATGACGGTAAGATAAAGTCCGACGGCTTTGCCTTTCCAGGCGATCCTTCACTACGTTCAGGATGACAAAATATGTACTACGTTTATATAATGACCAATAAAAGCAATTCGGTTTTATACGTCGGAGTAACGAACGATTTAGAAAGAAGGATTTCGGAACATAAAAATCATGCGGTAAAAGGTTTCACACAAAAATATAACGTAGAAAAGTGTGTTTATTACGAAGTATTCAATAACGTAAAAGACGCATTGGCAGCCGAAAAGACCTTGAAAGGTTGGCGAAGGGAAAGAAAATTCGGGTTAATAAATTCGATGAACCCCGAAATGAAAGACTTGTCGGAAGAATGAAAAACCGTCATTCTGAGCGAAGCGAAGCCCCTTCGGCAGGTCGCCCCCTCTCCGTCGCGCTACGCGCGCCACCTCTCCCGCTTCAACGGGAGAGCATACCCGAAGATTGGCGTACGAACGTCTATGCAATTTACTCCGTCGTTTAGAGCGGGATTGCCGCGGTCGCTTCGCTCCCTCGCAAAGACGTCTTTTTTTATTTTGTCATCGCGTCGATGACGTTTCGTTACTTTTCGTTGACGAGAGTTACCGAAGAAAGCCCGAAAGGAACGCAATTGTATTCGTCTGTGTATTGTTCGGGGTTTTTGCCGTCTTTCCAGCCGCCGCGGAACTCGAAATTCCACGGACTTACTGAAAGCGGCTCGGCTTCGGGCTTGAAATGGTGCGGTCCGAACAAGTTTCTTAAACTCGAATTGAGCGTTATCTCTACTTCGTTTTCGCCGTCGCTTAAAATATCCGTTATATCGCCGCGATTGTCAAGTACGAATTCTACTTCGCCTTTTTTCGTCTTGATTTTCGCAGTCATAAACCTGCCGCCGAGCGCGAGAATCGCTCTGCCGTTTTCGGGTTTTGCAATCTTCCCTTTATATTCCACCTGCCCCTTGAAGAACGGATAGCCGTTATCGAGAAGTCTGTCGGTGAGCGGCGGAAGATTTTTCTTCGCCGACAAACTGCGGTCTTTACCTACCGTAAATTCGCCTTTTAAGTACGACGTTTCGATAGTCGTGTCGTAATACAGGCAGTTTCTTAAACTCTCTGTCGCAAGCGGGTCGAAGAGCGCGAAACGCACTCCGTCGTGCTGATAAAAGTCAAACGTATATATAATTTCGTTTTCGCCCGTTACGACTTCGCCCGTAATATCCGCTTCGACGAAATTCACGTCGAAATCGCCGTTTTTAAGCGTAATCGGCTTGCCGTTTACGGTAATCTTTTTAAGGTCGGCTTTTTCCATTACGAAGGTAAGCGGAAATTTTTCGTTGAGCGTGAAAGTCTGTCTTACGCTTATTTCGCCCTTATAATCTTCGCGGAGCAAATCTTCGATATGTCCGTATATAGGACGGATATCGCCGAATTTATCGTTATTTCTCGCAACCTGACAATAGTCCATTACGAGATAATTTTGTGTAATATTTTCCACGCCGAAACTATGCGTATAATCGGTTTTTACGAGTTTCTTCTTCGACGGTTTTGCCGCTTCGTCTTTTATAAGAACCAAGCCTTCGCCCGCTCTTAACTCAAACTCGTCGGTAATATCCTTTTCGGTTAAAAATTCAAGATCGAGCAACTTATAATTTTCGGCAACGCCGACGAATTTAACCTTGCTCGGCTTGTCGTAAGAGAAGTTCTTTACGAATATGAAGTCGCCGAGTTCGCCCGAACGGGAAGCCATAAACGATCTTGCGTCTTCGCAATTATACTTAATTGCGGCTTTTGCGGTGAGTTCGTCGTAAGTAAGATTGCCTTTAAGTTTTACTTCCGCTTTCACGCCGTCGATATATTCCGGACAGCCCAGAACGCAGAGCTCGCCTTTGAAGTTCTGCAAAACGTCGAGCGTATTCGCCGAAATAGTTTTCATTTCGGGCATAAGTACGGTTTTATAAAGTCTTTCGCCTACCCTTAAACCTTCGGCTTCGTTGCGACCGTATTTTTTGAGCAGAGTTTCGTCGATAAATTGATACGTAACGCCCTTTTTGCGTAAATCGTTCATTAAAGCAGCGAAGCGTTCTTCGGTTTCCTTAATGCTCGGATAGTCGATTTCGCGGATATAGTCGAGCCATATATCGCGTATCGGGTGAATAACCGCAACGTCGGCGTTTTCATGCGTGTTGGCGACTATATAGCCCAAACGATTGAAATATTCGTTGAAAGTCTTAAATCCGTCGTACCAGTTGCCGTGGCGCGAGAATACGGGGGGATGATCGGTCTTTCCGCCGCGCGCGAGCGAATAGGGGTAAAGGTGCTGACACATCTTGTTTACACCCAAAAAGTATTGCAAATCGCCAACGCTTTTGAGTTCGTAAGGCGTTACGTCGTTACCCGAACAGCCGTAAGTTTCGGTTAAAATATGCTTTTTGCCGAGTTGGCTGCACGCGCTCGAAATCTGTTTGGGCGCGAGTTCGTTCGTGCAAATTCTCGCTAAGTCGTCCATTGCGGGGATATGTTCGTATTCGTAAGTCGTGGTAACTTCCGCTCCGCCCCACATCTGCATGCCGAGCGAACTCTCTTCGACCGAATGTCCCGTAAGTTTGCAGCCGTGCGCTTCGCACCAGTCGTAGAGTTTTTTATAGAAGTTGGTTACGTATAAGCGGTTGAGTTCGGCGTAGTATTTTTCGCGGAACGCGTATCCCCTTTCGTCCGACTTAAACAGCCATATCAGCCCGTCGCGAACGTCTTCGCCGTTATCCTCGAAAACCTTGCCCACGCCCGCGGTGTAAGGCGTGGCGTAGCGGTAATATTGGGGTTCGTCGGTGAAAAAGCCGACGAGTTCTTTGCCGAAATATTCTTTGAATCTCGCGTAATATTTTTCGTGAGTTTCTCTTATGAAAGCGTCCGTAACGTCGGGGTTGAGTATATCCGAGTTTGCAGGGCTTACGCGAAGGTAAATATTTTCGTAAACCGCAACGCCCTTCTGAGGCTCGGTTACGCGTTTATAACCGTTTTCGTCCGCGACGTAAACGCAGAAAGCGGAAGTGTCGAAATCACCCCGTTTAAGTTCTAAAAATCTCGCGCGGTAGGCTTCGTTTTCGAGCAATTTGCCGCCCACGAACCCGCTCGGCCAGCCGTTTTCGTCGTACACCCACGCGTCCATTTTAAGCCTTTTAGCCTCTTTAAGACACGCCTCTATGCACGAAAACCACTTTTCGCCTAAGTATTCGTCTTTAAGCCCCGTTCTCGCGTGCATTATAAAACCGCCTATATCCGCGGCTTTCATATCTCTTATCTGTTTTACGAGATATTCTTCGTCTAAGTGATTGTTCCACGACCAGAACGGAATACTCTTGTATTCGTTAGGCACGTTTTTAAGTTTGTCGAATAATTGTGCGTTCATAAAATCTCCGTATCCGTCGCGATTTTCGCGACTTTTCGTTTTTCAAAGACAGTATACTATAAATTTTGCGTATTTTCAAGCGTTTTCACGAAAAAAATCGCCGTAAAATATTCCGCCCGGCGGAAAGACTTCTCTTTCCGTCGGGCAGCGTTTTATATGCTGTCTAAAAATTCGTTCAGCAGGCGCTTTTGCCTGTCCGTAAGCAAAGAAATTTTATCGTAACCGTTTTCGCCGTCCGACAGAAATTCGACGAGAGAGATATTCAACGCGTAACAAATATTATCAAGCGTTTCGACCGTCGGGCATTTTTCGCCTTTTTCTAAAGAAGCGACGTAACTTGCCGAAATCCCCGCTTCGGTCGCCAACTTGTTTTGAGTAATATTTCTCTTTTCTCTCAAAAGTTTAATCTTTTTTCCTATCGCTACCCTGTCCATACGTCCCTCATTATTTACACTATAGTGTCATTTTACTCTATTTTTGATAAAATTTTTTTCTCTATAGTATTGATTAATTTTCACTATAGTGATATAATGAATTAAACTATAGTGTAAACGGAACTTTAACGAAACGTATGAAAACACAGATAAAATCGAAAAAGAGAGTTGCAGAGCACGGCGAAGTTTTTACAAACGAACGCGAAGTAAAAGCCATGTGCGATTTGGTCGCGCAAGAATGCGACCGAATAGACAGTCGATTTTTAGAGCCCGCGTGCGGCGACGGCAACTTTTTAGCCGAAATACTCACTCGCAAACTTGCCACCGTTAAAAAACTCTACAAGTCTAACCCTTACGATTACGAGCGCTATTCCGTTTTGGCGGTAACGAGCGTTTACGGCGTGGATATTTTAGCTGACAACGTAACAGAGTGCCGCGAACGGCTTTTTAAACTATGGGATAAAGAGTATAAATCGGTTTGCAAAAAGGCGGTTATGCAGGAAACGCGCGAAGCCGTGAAATATATCCTTTCCAAAAATATTTTATGCGGCAACGCTTTGACGCTTATGTGCGTGGATGAAAATCAAAACGACCTTGATACGCCGATTATTTTTCCCGAATGGAGTCTTATGCTCGGCACAAAACTCAAACGTCGTGATTTTCGCCTTGACGTAATGCTCAAAGCCAACGACAAGCCCAAAAATAAGCAACTATCACTTCTCGACGTTCCCGAAGACATACGGAAATATTTGTCTATCAACCCCGCAACAAAAGAATATATGGCAGAGCCGATATGCGAATATCCGCCCGTGCATTACAGGAAGGTGCAAGAAAATGGCTGAAACCTTTTTTGACAAAATCTACAAAAACAAGACTTTGCACACACCCGACGTTTTGTCGTGTCTTGCGAATTTATCTAATGACGAAGTTTTTACCCCGCCCGACGTAGTGAACAAAATGCTCGATTTGTTGCCGCAAGAGTTGTTTTCCGACCCGAACGCCACTTTTTTAGACCCCGCTTGCAAAACGGGCGTGTTTTTACGCGAAATTGCCAAGCGGTTGCTCGTGGGGTTAGCCGATAGGATACCCGATTTGCAGAAGAGAATAGACCACGTATTCCACAAACAACTTTACGGAATAGCGATAACCGAACTTACAAGTTTACTATCGCGCCGTAGCCTATATTGCTCGAAGTACCCGAACGGCGAATATTCGATTTCGTTTTTCGACACCGCCGAAGGCAATATCCGCTACCGCAAAATAAACCACACATTTGTAAACGGCAAGTGTAAATATTGCGGAGCCGCGCAAACGCAATGGGAACGCGGCGCGGAAAAAGAAAGCCACGCTTATGAATTTATACATACCGACGCACCGGAGAAGATTTTTAATATGAAATTCGACGTAATTATATCCAACCCGCCTTATCAATTATCCGACGGCGGCGCACAGGCAAGTGCGAAGCCGATTTATCATCATTTTGTAGAACAAGCGAAGAAATTACAACCGAGATATATAGTAATGATTACCCCGTCGCGTTGGTTTGCCGGCGGAAAAGGTTTAGACGGGTTCAGAAACGATATGTTGAACGATAACCGCTTGCGCGAAATACATGATTTTCCGAAGGCAAGCGATTGTTTTACGGGTGTAGAAATCAAAGGCGGAGTGAATTATTTTTTATTTGACAGAGAATATAAGGGGGATTGTAGAATTGTTAGATATGAAAACGGAAATATTGTATCCGATTCTACTCGTCCATTACTTGAAAAAAATACGGATATTTTTATTCGATACAGCGAAGCCATTTCTATTTTAGATAAAGTTAGAAATAAAGAAAAGCATTTTTTCTCAGAAATTGTAAGTTCAAGAAAACCGTTTGGTTTAGCAACTGATTTTAATGATTTCGTAAAACACGGGAACATAAAAGTATATGCCAACAAACAAGTGGCATACATACCAAACGACTACACAATTCAGAAAAATGCAGAATATATAAAAAAATATAAACTATATTTACCAAAAGCCGTTGGATCGGGCGATATACGAGAAGATATTATAAAACCGATTTTAGGCGAACCAAACACTATTTGCACCGAAACTTATGTTGTTGTTGGTCCGTTTGATAGCGAGATTTTTGCAAAAAACGCATTTTCGTATATTCAGACTAAATTTTTCCATTTTATGATGGGACTTGCAAAAATCACACAAGATGCTACAAGTAAAGTTTATCAATTTGTTCCTATGCAAGATTTTTCTAAACCGTGGACAGATGCAGAGTTGTATAAGAAATACGACTTGTCGCAAGAAGAAATCGATTTTATCGAATCGATGATTAAACCCATGGAGTGACATTATGGCGAATAATATCAGTCTTTCCGAAATTTTACATAAACGTCCTGACGTTGTGCCGACAATTTACGGATATATTCTGCCCGACGTAAAAGACCACGACGGATATATCAAAATCGGCTACACAGACAGAAAAGACACCGAAACGCGTATCCGCGAACAACTGCATACGGCGGCAATAAATTTCAAAATACTGTTCAAAGAATCTGCAATGCGCGCCGACGGCACTTGCTTTACCGACAAAGACGTTCATCGTTTGCTTATTCGCAAAGGATTTAGCAGGCTTAACGCGGGCGCGGATAAAAACGAGTGGTTCAAATGCACGCTTTCGGACGCTTTGACGGCAATCGAAGAAGTCCGCACCGAAACACGGTTTGAAGGCAATCGCACGTGGAATTTTTCTATGCGCGACGAGCAGCAACAAGCCGTCAATATGACAAAATCGTATTTCGAACAATCGACAATTGACGACCCGACGCGTCCGCCGAAGTTTTTATGGAATGCTAAAATGCGTTTCGGCAAAACTTTTGCGACGTACGAATTATGCAAAGCGATGGGATTCAAAAAAATTCTCGTACTCACCTTCAAGCCCGCCGTTGAATCCGCTTGGCAAGAAGACCTTACCCACCACGTTGATTTCAAAGGCTGGCAATTCGTGAGCAACAAAGAGGCAAAGTTCGACGCTAAAAAGTTAGACGAACAATTCGACGCTTGCGATAAAACGAATCCTATCGTCGTTTTCGGTTCGTTTCAAGACTTGCTTGGCACGAACGAAGCAGGCGGCATAAAGGCGAAAAACGAATTTATACATACAACAAACTGGGATATTATCGTATTCGACGAATACCACTACGGCGCGTGGCGCGAAAACGCGAAAAACCTGTTTGAAAAATTCGACGAAGAAAACGACGATTTCGACCTTGAAAAATACCAAAAGGAAGAAGCGGGCAACGCTATAAACGAAACGTTTTTGCCTATCACGTCGGCGCATTATCTGTATTTATCAGGCACGCCCTTCCGCGCGCTTAATTCCGGTGAATTTCTGGAAGATCAGGTTTTTAACTGGACGTATTCCGACGAACAGGCAGCAAAAGAAAACTGGGATAAATCGCGTGGCGAAAACCCTTACGCGTCGCTCCCGAAAATGGTTATGCTTACGTATAAAGTTCCCGATTCGATTACGGCGAACGTTGCGATAAACGAAGGCTTTGACGAATTCGATATAAACGAATTTTTTAAGGCGCAACCGCTTGAAAAAGGAAAAATCGAAACGTCAAGGTTCGTGTACGAAGAAGACGTGCAAAAGTGGGTTAAAATGATTCAGGGCAACTATATGCCCGTAGACGGCTTGAAACTCGGCGCGGAACGCCCGCCTATGCCGTTTTCGGATACTACCCTGTTAAACGTTCTATCACACACTTTTTGGTATTTGCCGAACGTCGCAAGTTGCTATGCAATGTACAATTTATTGCGTCAAAAACAAAACGCCTTTTTTGACGACTACAAAATTATCGTGTGCGCGGGAGCAAAAGTCGGCATCGGCTTGGACGCTCTCAAACCCGTTTTAGCGGCAATGGGCGATCCTCTTAAAACGAAAACTATCACCTTATCGTGCGGAAAACTCAATACCGGCGTTACCGTAAGACCGTGGGCAGGCGTGTTTATGCTTAGGAACTTAAAATCACCCGAAACGTATTTCCAGACTGCTTTCAGAGCGCAATCGCCTTGGGAAATCGTGAATGACCACGGCGACAAAGAAATTATAAAGCAGGAATGTTATATTTTCGACTTTGCGTTAGAACGCGCCCTGCATCAGATTTCCGACTATTCGTGCAGATTGAAAGTCGACGAAACAAGCCCCGAACAAAAAGTGAGAGATTTCATTTCTTTCTTGCCCGTGCTTGCGTTTGACGGCTCGTCAATGAATCGTATCGACGCGCAGGACATTCTGGATATTACCTACGCGGGTACGTCGGCAACCTTGCTTGCAAAGCGTTGGCAAACCGCCCTTTTGGTGCACGTTGACAACGACACGCTCAAAAAATTGCAGAATAATCAGGACGCTTTGGACGCGCTTATGCGTATCGAAGGTTTCCGTTCGCTAAACGCCGAGATTCAGACGATTATAAACCGCTCCGAAAAGGTTAAAAAACTCAAAAAAGAGAAAGGCGACGACTTAACGCCTGCCGAGAAGAAAGAACTTACCGAGGACGAAAAGAAGGCAAAATCTTTACGTAAACAAGTGCAGGAAAACCTTTTGAAACTTGCAGCGCGAATTCCTGCTTTTATGTATCTCACCGATTATCGCGAACAAACGATAAAGGACGTCATTACGCAAATCGAGCCCGAACTCTTCCAAAAGGTTACGGGGCTTACCGTAAAAGATTTCGACGTTCTGTGTTCGATAGGACTTTTCGATTCCGAAAAGATGAACCAAGGCATTTTCGGGTTCAGAAAATACGAGAATTCGAGTTTATCGTATACGGGCATCGACAAACACGAGGGCGAAGCAATCGGCGGTTGGGATACGGTACTCCGCCGCGAAGAATACGAGGCATTATACAGCAAGCAACAGGCTACTATGACCGACTTTGAAAATATTCTTATCCCCGAAAAATACCGCGACGGCGGAAACACGGAAGAAAAAGCGGCGGCAAACGCAGAAATCGCAACGACCATTGCCGAGCCCGCCCGCGAAAAAGATTCCGCCGAAAAAGCGATTAAAGAACTGCTTACGAAAGTAGGCGTAGGCGTTACGGTAACGCACAAAAAATTCGGCAACGGAGTAATAACGTGGATTGACAACGCGAAAAAATATTTTCGCGTCAGATTTGACGCAGGCGAAAAACAATTCGTGTTCCCCAACGCCTTTATCGGTGGATTTTTAACTTTATAATCGATCGTTAAACTACGCCCGGGGCGAGAAATTTCTCGCCCCGGGCGTAAATTTATATT
>USOJ01000008.1 GCA_900556195.1 uncultured Eubacteriales bacterium | reverse complement strand
TACCTTCGTTAAATAACCCTTGAAAGCAAGTTATTTAATTCGGCATTGACGCAATGACGTGTTTTTCTTGCCTTCCCCGATAGGGAAAGCATATTTACCGTCATTCTGAGGCAAAGCCGAAGAATCTTTCGGAAGCGTAGATTTTTGCGGATTATATTTAACGGTTATTCGTACGCAACGCAGCGTCGCATTCATATTTTTGCTTATTTTTGTTAGAATTTATATTAAAACGCTTTATTTATTCTTAATTTTACGATATCTCTTGACGAGATAAAGCCGCATATGTTAAAATAAACGAGCAAATAACCGTCGACGAAACGACTGCGTTTTGCAAAGGAAAAATTATGAAAATGATTGCGTTGCAGATAGACCTCGCAAGACAGAAAGAAAAAATCGACTACGTAAAATCGTACGTCGATATGGCAAAAAAATACGGCTATAACACCGTATTTTTATATCTCGAAACCTGCGTAAGAACGGAAGACACTCCGCATTTCGACGAAACCGAAACCTATTCTCTTGCCGAAATGAAAGAGATCGTCGATTATATCGAAACTTCCGGGCTTACGGCTATACCCGCGTTCGAAAACTTTTATCACGTCGAAAAGTTGCTCTTTTACAAAGAGTTCGCTCACCTTGCGGAATTTTCCGACGAGAGAACGCAGGGCAGAGGCTGGGCGCCCGCGATATATCCGCGCGGAGCGGTCGGTTGTACTTCCAACCCCGGGCTCAACGAATTTTTCGATAAATACATATCCGACGTTACTTCGCTTTTCCACAGCGATTATATACATATGGGGCTCGACGAAATTTTCGAATTCGGCGAATGTCCCGCGTGCAAAGAGAGAATCAAAAACGGGGAAACGAAAAAGGATATTTTCTTGAAACAAGTCCTTCACGACTACGAACTTGCCAAAAAACTCGGCAAGCGTATGATGATGTGGGACGACTTTTTCGAATATTACGATATTCTGCCCGACTTGCCGAAAGATATCCTGCTCGGACACTGGAATTATAACTTTATCGGCAGCGAAACCAAAGGACACTGGACGGGCAGAGTCCGCAAAGACTGGCTTTCGATTTACGACGAACTCGGTTTCGAATATTTCTGCTGCGTATGGGGTCGTCAGACTTCCGCGGCGTATAATCTCGAAACGCTTACCGATTACGCGCTTAAACACTCGCCTATGGGTATGCTTATGACCGAGTGGGAGTGTTCGGACAGTTTCTATCTCGGCTCTTACCCCGTTATCGCCTACGCCGCAAAATTATGGAACGGCGAAATCAAATCGGAAGACGACGCGATAAACGTTTACGCCGGAATACTAAGCGACGACCTTGCCGCGAGAGAAATTTATCGCGATCCGATCGTAAACGACGTTTTGTATAACCTGTCGGTCGGCAAAATCGCCGAAGACGATAATCTCGTAAAACTCACCGAAAGAAGATTCGCCGAAAAACTCGTCGACGGGCTTAAAGGCTCGCTGAAAAACGCGAAGGGCGAAGCGGCGGACGTCCTGACCGATATCTTCGATTCGGATTACGAAAGACTTCTTAAAATGCGGCTTCACTATCTCGGCAAAGAGATTTTCGACGGTTACGAAACGGGCAGAAAGGACTTTTCTTCCGTCTGTAAAAAACTCGACGAAATAGAAAAAGGCTTTTTGAAAATCAACGAAAACGCCGATAAATTGTGGAAAAAATACCGCGACGGAATAAAGAGCGCGAAGGGGCAGTTCGAAAATACGAAAAATTATCGTATGAGCCTTTGCAAATCGGTTAAAGAGCAGATAAAAGAAAACATCGGTTGCGGCGTGTTGTATCTCGATATGGTTACGCCCGACGCGTTTTCTTCGCCGAAGATCCGCGTAAGGGTAAAGTACGCGGGCGAAAAGGAAGAAACGCCCGAATACGAAGGGGCGATTAAGCCGGGGCTCGTAACTTTCGACGTAGGCGGAACGCATACTTTCCGTATCGCGATAAAAAATAAACCCGTAGAATACGTTACTTTGTCGTGCGTCGGCGAAGGCTCGCTGTTTACTTCGTCGCTCCGACTTTTGACGAACGGCAAAAAACTCGAAGTTACCGCGGTAGAAAAACTCGGCGGCAGGGTTATAAACGAAAACGCGCTTTTGACTTCCGACGTAACGTTCTGCGAATACGGCTACGACGACGGCGCAGAACACTTAAACGACGTAACGCTCGCGAGAAAAGAGAGCGGCGTGAAAGTATTTTTCGGGGGTAGATTATAATTATGAAAACTTTGAAATTCGATTCCGTACTTTTCGGAACGAGATACGATAAAAACCTCGCGCTGCCCGATTTTATCCGCGACGAAAACGGAAAAATCGACCGCGAAAAAACGCTTGCGCTCATATTGAAAGAAGAGTACGGCTACGCGGACGAAACGGGGCTTACCGTTAAAGTTTCGGACGTAACCGACCCCGATTTCGATAATAAATACTATCTTTTCTGCGGAAAAACGAAACATACCGCCCTTAAATTCGAACTTGAAAAGAACGGCATGGAGGCTTCGTTTACCTGCGATTTATTCGTTCCGATAAAAATAAAAGACTACGAAACGGTCGTTATGCTCGATTTCGGCAAACCGTTTTTGCCGACCAAATACTGCCCCGTCGAAGAACTTATGGACGGCGGAATTTCGGTGGCGCATCTGTCTTACGAAGATATCGCGACGGATAATAACGACTTCAACGTCGGCATCGCGCCGCTGTTTTCGGACAGAAACGACCCTTACTCGGCGGGTAAACTCACGCTGTGGTCTTTCGCGACGAGTTTGGTTGGCAGATACCTGCTCGAAAACGGCTGTACGACGAAAGATAAACTCTACGTGGCGGGTCATTCGCGGCTCGGTAAAACGGCGCTTTTAACCGCCGCGAGAGACGAAAATTTCGCGGGGTGCATGGTCAACTGTTCGGGATGCTGCGGGGCGGCGATTTCACGCGATAAACGCGGCGAAACGATAGAAAAAATAACGAACGTGTTTCCCTATTGGTTTACTCCGCACTTCAACGCCGCGTATAATAAAAACGAAAACGCGATGCCTTTCGATCAGCATTTTCTCGAAGCGGCGGTCGCGCCGAGAAAGATTTTCGTCGTGGCGGCGAGCGAGGACGACTGGGCTGATACCGACGCGCAATACCTTTGCTCCGAAGCGGCGACCGAGGCTTATAAAGAACTCGGATTGGTCGGACTTTACACACAGGAAAAACGCCCCGATATCGGCGAAAAAAACGATAAAGGCGATATTAAATTTTTCCACCGCGACGGCATACACTTTTTCAGCCGCGAAGACTGGAAATTCTATATCGATTGCCTTCACGGCAACGAGTAAAAATATATAAAAATAAGGCGATAGGACGGATAAACTATGTTATACCCGCAATCAAACGAAAAAAGAAGCGTACTCAACTTAAACGGCGTATGGAACTATAAATTCGTTTCGGACGACTTCGTTCCGAGCGAAAAATCGATCGACGTATCGCCTATGGCTGTACCCGCGAGTATGAACGACATTTTGACCGACCGCGATAAGGCGAACTATATAGGTAAAGTTCTTTACGAAAGAGAATTTTCGCTGCCGATCGACGAAAAAGTTTCGTACAGACTTCGGATAGGCTCGGTCAGCCATAAGAGCGAAATTTACTTAAACGGCGTTAAAATCGGCAACGGCATAAACGGGTATCTTCCCGTAGACCTGCCGCTTGAAAATCTCAAAGGTAAAAACCGTCTGTCCGTGGTTATTGATAACCGCCTGACCAATCATACTCTGCCGATGGGCGAACTCGTTCCCGCCGACGAAATCAGACTCTGGAAAACTACGGGCGGAGAAGCGGTTATAGACGCTTCGAAATATTTTTCGGGGCAGAAACAGGTTATAAAATTCGACTTCTATAATTTTACCGGTATTCATCGCGACGTACTCGTCTATTCTCTTCCGAAAGACGGAATAGAAGACGTCGTTATAAAAACCGTGGTCGGCGGCGATTACGAAAAAATCAAAGTCGACGTAAAGACTTCCGGCAAAGTCGTAAAATATACGATTTTCGACGGCGATAAAGAAATTCTTACCGCGAAAACGGGAGATATCACACTTAAAAACCCGAAACTTTGGTCGTGCGAAGACCCGCATCTGTATACCTTGAAAGTTGAAACCGAAAACGATTGCTACGAGCAGACTTTCGGCGTTCGCAAGGTATCTTTTGACGAAAAGGGAGTGATGCTCAACGATAAATACGTTTATTTCAAGGGCTTCGGTAAGCATGAAGATTTCTTTATTTCGGGCAAGGGAAACAACACCGCCGTGAACGTAAGGGATTTCGAACTCTTGAAATGGATAAACGCCAACTCTTTCCGCACGAGCCACTACCCTTACGCCGAAGAGATTTTAGACCTTGCCGACCGTTACGGAATTATGGTAATCGACGAATGTCCCGCCGTGGGCGTGGGATTCTGGGGCGGTTATACTTTCGGTAAAGGCAGAGCCGACGAAGAACTTCTCAAAATACATAAAGCCGCGCTGTCGACCATGATCGATAGGGATAAAAACCACCCGTGCGTGGTTATGATTTCGCTTGCGAACGAAACCGCTACTTACGAAGAAGCGTCGCGCCCTTACTATAAAGAACTCTACGATCTGGCGCATAGCCTGTCCGATTTGCCCGTAACGCTGGTCGAGTCCACGAAGTCGTTCGAAGTAAGCCACGTGTCGGATATGTCGGATATAATCTGCGTCAACCGCTATTACGGCTGGTACGACGAGCCGTCTAATATCCGCGCTATAGAACCGCTTATGCTTGCCGATTTCGGCGCGTATTACGAAAAGTTCGGTAAACCGATGATTCTTACGGAATTCGGCGCGGACACGATAGAAGGCTTCCACTCTATTCAGAGCGAAATGTTCTCGGAAGAATTTCAACGCGACGTGTTAAAGGAAAGTTGCAGAGTTTTAGATACTCTTCCGTATATGATAGGCGAACAAGTGTGGAACTTTGCGGACTTTAAGACCCGCGACGGCGTAATGCGCGCAAGGGGCAACCGCAAGGGCGTGTTCACGAGAGAACGCCAACCTAAAACCGCGGCGTTTTTCCTGAAAGACCGCTGGGCGAATAAAAACGAAAAATAACGAATTTTCAGCGTATAAGAAAGCGGCGACGGGAAAAAATTCCGTCGCCGCTTTTCGCGTTGAATTACAGATTGTTTTTTAATCGTTAGTTAAAATTATTTGCGGCTATCCGCAAGTAAGGCGAGTTTCGCGGCGGTTTCGTCGGTGAAATATTTTTTCGGGAATCTTACCGTCCAGTTGCCCATGGTAGACGGCTCGTTTATGCGGTACTTATTGCCGAGCGAGTTTACGTCGGCAAAAGACGAAATGACGATTTCGGACTTCAACGAGTAGAGAATTTTCAAAAGCGCGTCCGCGATTTTTTTAGCCGAATCGAGCGACGACGGTTTTACCCCCGCGTAGCCCGCCACGGCTTTTATAAACCGCTTTTTTTCGTCTTTGCCGAGTTTATTTATATATCCGACGGCGGTGTCGTTGTCGTGCGTGCCTATATACGACACGCTTTTTTCGTCTACGTTTTCGGGCAGATAGGGGTTGTTTTTATCGCCGTTGAAAGCGAACAGCAAAACCTTCATTCCGCGTAAATCCAGGCGTTTCATAAGGTTTATCACGCCGTCGTCTATAACTCCCAAATCTTCGGCTATAAGACGGTTTTTCGGGAATTTGCATAAGATTTCGAATCCGTCGGCTTTTTCCCATTTCCCGTTTACCGCCTTTTCGCCGTTCGGGATAGCCCAGTAACGATCGAGTCCCCTGAAATGGTCGATGCGAAGATAATCGTAGCGGCTTAAAGCGAAACGCAGACGGCTTTTCCACCAGCGGTAGCCGTTACGTTTCATCGCCGCGTAATTATAAACGGGGTTGCCCCAGAGTTGCCCGTCGGCGGAAAAATAATCGGGCGGAACGCCCGCTACTTTTTCGGGGTTAAGGTTTTCGTCCAGCAAAAATACGGACGGGTCGCGCCATACCTCTTCGCCGTCGCCCGCGACGTAAAGCGGCAGATCGCCCAAGATTTTTACGCCCTTTTCTTTCGCGTAGGCGCGGAGTTTTTCGTATTGCTTTTTGAGTATGAACTGAATAAATTCGTAGAATAAAACTTCGTCGTAACGTTCGGCGACGAATTCGTCGACAGCCGATTTTTTGCGGAATTTAAGTTTCTCGGGGAAATTTTCTCTGCTGCCGTAAACGGATTTTAACGTCATGAAAACGGCGTAGTCGTAAAACTCTTTTTCGTTTACGAAAGATAAAAATTCGTCGGTAGGGGTAAACCTCGAATACGCCTTTTTAAGAAGGGCGTACCGGCGATTATATAACGCGGCGTAATCTACTTTCGTAACCTTTCTTTTTTCGCTTTCGAGTTCCTTTTCGGTGATTAAATTCTGCTTGAATAAATCTTCCAAATTGCAGAAATAGGGGTTTAACGACTTGTCCGAAACCGTCTGATAAGGGCTGTCGCCGAACGAAGTCTGACCGAGCGGCAGAACCTGCCATATATAGTGCTTGCTTTTTACCAGAAAGTCGATAAAGTCGTAACTTTCTTTGCCGAAAGTACCCGTTCCGTAATCGCCCGGAAGAGCGAAAACGGGCATTAAAATTCCGCATTGTTTTTTCATAAGTTTTTCCTTTTCGTTTTATTTATGGCGTCGATCTTACGATTGAACAAACTTAATCTGTCATTCTGAGGCGACCTGCCGAGGGGACTTCACTACGTTCAGGATGACTACTCCGTCTTTGCGAGGGAGCATAGCGACCGCGGCAACACCGAAGATGGGAGTACAAACGACTATACAGCCGCTCCGCCTTCTATTGCGGGGAAGTTGACGGATGAGTTTCCTTGAAGGGTGGTTTACCGCGGAGCGTATAAAGGCAACGTATACATAGGAGGCGAATATGGGTAAAAAAATAGAGATATGCGGACTTAATACGTCGTCTATAAGGCGATTATCGGCAAAAGAAAGCCTTTCTCTTTTAGAAAAAATAAAGCAGGGAGACGAAAAGGCGAGAGAGTTTTTCATCACCGCCAACGTGCGGCTCGTATTGTCGCTCGTAAAGAGATTCGATCGCGGCAAAGCGAGCGGCGACGACTTGTTTCAGGCGGGAATGATCGGGCTTATCAAGTCGGTCGATAATTTCGATTTGTCCGTAGGCGTCAGATTTTCGACTTACGCCGTGCCCATGATAATAGGCGAATTGAAAAGGGTAATGCGCGCGAATAACGGACTTCGCGTTCCGCGCAGCGTAAGAGATACCGCCTATCGCGTTTTGCAGACCCGCAGCGAAATAGAAGCCGAAAAAGACGACGTAGCCACAATGAGCGAAATCGCCGAACGAATGAGCGTTCCCGAACGGGAAGTCGTTTACGCGCTCGACGCGATTTCCGACCCCGTTTCGCTGTTCGACCCCGTCTATAATAAAAACGGCGACGAACTCCTTTTAATGGATCAGATCGGCGACGAAAAGAACACGGACGAACGGTGGACCGAAAAAGTCGCTCTCGATTCGGCTCTTTCACGCCTTAACGACCGCGAAAAGAAAATTTTATATTTAAGATATTACGAAGGCAAAACGCAGACGGAAATTTCAAGCGAAATAGGTTTATCCCAGGCACAGGTTTCGCGGCTTGAAAAGAACGCCTTAAAGAGCATAAAAAGCAAAGTATCGTATTGAGTATTGTTTACGCTATTCTCAACACGGCACAACAAGCCGTCATTGCGAGACCCCTTGCGGGTCGTGGCAACCTTAGGCAGGGTCGCCGCAGTCGCTACGCTCTTTTGCAATTACGCGGACTTGATATTACGATAATATTTACGCTCGAAACGCTTTCAATAAGTTGACTAATCGGAGTTATGAGAGTATTATATATCAGGCGGAGAACCGTTTCGGTTTTCCGCCTGACCTTTTATGAAAGTATTAAAATTATTGAAAAACAACGTAGTGTCGTGCGTAGCGATTCTCGCCGCGATAATCACCGCGTTTATCATTCCGCCCGACGAAAAATATCTCGGATATTTCGACTTGTCGACGCTTTATTGCCTGTTCGGCACGCTCGCCGTGGTAGAAGGACTGGCAAGAATAGGTTTCTTTGAATCTCTCGCAAGAAAAATAGTGGTGAAATTCAAAAATCTTCGCGCGGTAACGTTCGCGCTCGTGTTTATCACCTACTTCGGTTCGATGGTCATGGCTAACGATATGGCTCTCATAACCTTTTTGCCGCTCGGATATTACGCTCTCGAATCGACGGGCAGAAAAGACAAAAACGCCTTCGTTTTCGTTATGCAAAACGTCGCGGCAAACCTCGGCGGAATGCTCACGCCGTTCGGCAATCCGCAAAACCTTTATCTGTATTCTTATTATAAAATTCCGACGGGCGAATTTTTTTATATAATGCTCGCGCCCTTTCTCGCGGCGTTTCTGCTTATATTCGTATGCTGTTTTTTCGTGAAACCCGACCCCGTAAAACTCGAAACCGAGCGGGAATACAAACCCGACGTATTCCGAACGGTAACGTATCTCGTATTATTCGCCGTTTCGGTCGCTTCGGTAATGAGATTTTTCCCTTACTATATAGGCATTTCGATAGCGGTTATAGGAGTGTTGATTCTCGATTTCAAATCGTTTGCGAAAGTCAATTACGGACTGCTTTTAACTTTTTGCGCGTTCTTCGTATTCAGCGGAAATATGTCGCGGATAGATGGCGTTAATCGCCTTATGAGCGAACTTCTTAATAAAAACCCGTTACTCGTTTCCGTTCTTTCGTGTCAGGTTATAAGCAACGTTCCGTCGGCGACGCTTCTGTGTAAATTCACGACGAATTACGCGCCCCTTCTTCGCGGCGTAAACGTCGGCGGATTAGGCACGCCCATATCGAGCCTTGCAAGTCTTATCACCATAAGCGAGTACAAAAAACGCGACGGCGATTTCAAAAAATACGCACTCGTCTACTCGGAGATAAACCTTTCGTATTTAGCGATTTTAATCGCCGTCTGCCTGATTTTTTAATCCGTCCGAAGACTTTTATTCCGTTACGCAACGGCAGGGTAACCCGAACGGAGAAGAATGGTCTTCGACGCGTCGTAACCGTCTTCCAACGCCGCGAAAAGATACTTTTTCGCTTTCATCACGTTCCGTCTTACCGTAACGCCTTTGTCGTAACAAAGTCCTAAATAATATTTCGCTTCGGGGCATCCTATTTCGGACGCCTTTTTCCATATCTTTACGGCTTTTTTAACGTTCTTATCCACGCCCACGCCGTAAAAATAGTTACGCGCGAGCAACAACATCGCTTCGGCGTGCAGACTGCGAGCCGCCTTCTTAACGTATTTAAGACCCGTTTTCAGTTCTTCTTCGCCGCGGGCGGAAGCGCACAGAATGTAGCCGTACATATATTGCGCCGAAACGTGCCCCAACTTCGCCGAGGCTTCGTACCATTCTTTCGCAAGTCTTCTGTCGGCAGGCACGCCTTTGCCGTAATAATATTTTTCGCCGAGCATATAGCAGCACTCTTTGTTTTTGTTCAGGGCTTCTTTAATCAAATTTTTATCGTTCATTTTTTTCGCTCCTTTCTGTTTACACCCAAATTTTACCCTATAAATAAGACAAATGCTTGTCATATAAAATAACTATTTTTTGCTTTTTTATAAAATTTTCGCCGAGTTATTGATTTTAAGCGGTTTTTATGTTAGAATATTGGCGAAAGTAAAATCCGACCGTTTCGAGCGGTCGACGGGAGCAAACTATGATAAACGCAAAAATAACTTTCCCGTCCGCGGGAGAGATAACCGAAAAGGGTTACGCGGGCAGAATCAACGATTACGTAATCGAATCTCAATTTTTAGACGAGAATTTATGGAAACTCACCGTAAATCAATTCCGTCTTCACCCCGACACGGACAACAACGGATGGCGCGGCGAATTCTGGGGTAAACTTATGCGCTCGGCTTCGCTTACTTACAGAGCCACCAAAAACGAAAAACTCTACGAAGCGATTACCGAAAGCGTTCTCGATATGCTCACCGCGCAGGACGATTGCGGGCGTTGGTCTACTTACGGATTCGAAAGAGAATTCAACGGCTGGGATATGTGGGGAAGAAAGTACGTAATGCTCGGCTTTACGTATTATCTCGATATCTGCAAAAATCAATCGTTGAAGAGAAAAATCGTCCGCGCGCTTAAACGCCACGCCGATTATATAATGAAAAAAGTCGGCAAAGGCAGAGGCAAGGTCGATATTTGTCTTACGTCGGGAATCTACGGCGGAATGAATTCCTGCTCGATTTTAGAGCCGTTCGTAAAACTCTACGAACTCACCGACGACAAAAAATATCTCGACTTCGCGGGATATATCGTAAGCACGGGTTTCTCGAAAGATTTCAATCTCTACGAAGCCTGCCTTAACAAGACGGCTTATCCGTACCAATTCAAGCACACGAAAGCCTACGAAATGATGAGTTGTTTCGAGGGTTTGCTCGAATATTACAAGATTGTCGGCGACGAAAATTATCTTACCGCCGTCAAAAACTTCGTGGATATGATCGTCGAAACCGACTACACGCTGATAGGCTGTTCGGGTTGCACGCACGAATTGTTCGATAATTCTTCGGTTAAACAGACCGAATATTCGGACGGCGTTATGCAGGAAACCTGCGTAACCGTTACGTTTATAAAACTCCTTACCAAACTTTACGCTTTGACGGGCGATTCGAAGTATATAAACTATATCGAAAAGTCGGGTTATAACGCGCTTTTCGGGGCTGTCAACAACGAAAAACAGACCATGAAAAGAACTCTCGGCTTGGTTTGGAAGGGCGACGAAGCGGTCGCAACGCCGCACGATCCGTACCCTTTCGACAGTTACAGCCCGTTGTATTTAGGTCAACGCGCGAAGAAAGTCGGCGGATTTATGGTTATGCAAAACGGCAAGACTTACGGTTGTTGCGCTTCTATCGGCGGCGCGGGTACGGCAATATTTACGCTTGACGGCGTGGTAAAAACCGACGACGGCGTCGCGGTCAATCTCTATAACGACTGCGTGTATAAAACGACTATTCTCGGCGCGAAATTCTCTTTGAGCATAAAAGCCGACGTTTACGGAAAGCCATCGGCGAAAATTACCGTCAAGGCTCAATCGGTCAAGACCGCGCTTAAACTCCGTATTCCCGACTGGATGGAAAATCTGAAAATAACCGTCGACGACGACGAAGTTCCCGTAACGACCGAAAACGGCTATCTGACGATAGACAAAGTATGGACGAACGAAGCGATCGTTTTATCCTACAAAACGCCCGTAAAAGCGGTGGTTTTGAACGATAAAGTCGCGTTTACGAGAGGCCCGATAACTCTTTGCCGCGACGAGCGTTTCGGCGAAGACATGAGCCTTCCGATTTCGGTCAAGATTAAAAAAGACGGAACGGTTCCGTCGGCGAAAGTCGTTAAAAACGAATTTTTCGACGGTAATCTCGCGGTTAAAATACCCACGACGGACGGCGGCGAAATCACTCTTACCGACTACTCGCAGGCGGGCAAGAACTACGACTGCGACAACTGCACGATTTCCGTCTGGAACGAAATTAAAAAATAATCGTCGTTTATCGACGATGCTTTACTTTTCGTATGATAATTTAACAGGCTTTCCCGAAGCGGGGAAGCCTGTTTTTGCACCAATAGCACTGTTTTATTACGTGTCATGTTGTCATTGCGAACGACGTGAAGCAACCTTAGGCAGAGCCTCAGAATGACACTTTTTCAACCAGTCATCGCGAGCGTAAGCGTGGCGATCCCCGCAATAGAAGTCGGAGCGGCTGAAACAATATATCCCGACTTTACGAAGCGAAGGCTTTCGCCACGTCGAAAATCTTGCGCTGACCAGTTACGTTGGGGTGAATACCGTCTTGACAAATCAGACTTTCAAACTCGTTCGTGTTCAGAAATTCCCGACGAAGATCGATGACTTCCGCGCCCGACGAAAAGGCGTTTTTAAGAATTTCGTTGTTGAACATTTCCTGATGACGGTGTATCGTATTCACGTCGCCGCGGAAATATTCAAGCACTTTTTCGCCGTCGGTAAGTTTGCATATAACGTTGTCGAAATACCTCTCGCTGCTTATCGGAACTATCGTACATACGACCGTCTCGACGCCTGCACTGCTTAAATCTTTCAATAACTTCGCGTAGGCGAGAGAAAATTCTTCGATTTTGGTTTTGGGGTAATGATTTTCATTCGGAGCGTCCGCGACCGCTTTCCAGTCGAAATCCGCGTCGTTTCCGCCGAGTTCGATAACGGCGATATTGCGCATGCTTTGGTCAAGCCCCGCGATGTATTTTTCGATTACTCCTTTATCCAGAAGCCTTTTAAGCGACTGCCCGTACCCCGAACGATTATCTATTTCAACGCCTTTCCAGTCTTCGAACAATCTTACCGCGTTATCCTTTATAACTTCTATCTTTCCGCCGTCGGTGAACACTCCTTTACCTATCGAATCGCCGAACACCGTTATCTTCTTTTCTTTATTCATTATAGCAGTCTCCTTTCCGTTTTCGCGAAACGGTTTTTCGTCTATACCCGTATTTTACCCCGACGGGCGTAAAATTACAACCTACTCTTGCGTAATGTCTCTATAATGAAATTTTCTTTAACGTAGAGCGGAAAAATCGCTTTCTACACCCCCGAAAATCGACTCTACCCGCAGTAGAAACGCGGTAAATTTATCGTGTTTTCACCTAAATTCGCCCTTTTTCGTTTGATTTTTGTCCTTTATTGTGCTAAAATAAGGTCAATCGTATGCCAGCCAAGAATAATACGAACCCCGCCAAAACGCCGATATTTCCGTGCTTT
>USOJ01000007.1 GCA_900556195.1 uncultured Eubacteriales bacterium | reverse complement strand
GAAAGACCAGCAAGTGTTGTTAAAGAACTTGTTGAAAACAGTATCGACGGCGGTGCAACAAAAATTACCGTTGAAATTTTTGAAGGTGGAATTAAAAAAATTATTGTTTCCGATAACGGAACTGGAATTGAGCCAGAAGATGTTGAAAAGGCTTTTTTGCCACACGCAACAAGCAAAATTTCAAGCGAAACCGACCTTTTCTCAATTGCTTCGCTCGGTTTTCGTGGCGAAGCTCTTGCATCAATTGCAGCAGTCAGCCAAGTTGAATTAGTTTCTAAAACAGAAAATAATGACTATGGAATTTCATTTAAAATAAACGGGGGAGTTCCAGAATCAAAAAGCGAAGTTGGATTTGAAAAGGGAACAAGAATAAGCGTTTCAAATTTGTTTTTTAACACGCCGGCGCGCCTTAAATTCCTTAAAAAACCAAAATCGGAAGAAAGCGAAATAACTTCGCTTATTGCAAAAATCATTTTGGCAAACCCAACCCTTTCAATTCGCTATATTGTTGACAACCGAATTGTTTATAACACTTTTGGAAATGGACTTGCCGAAGCGATGTATATAATTTATGGCAAAGAAACCTACGACAACCTTTTGGAGGTTTCATATAATCGCGACGAAATTTCAGTTAACGGATTTATCGCGCGCCCAACTTTCGCAAAACCAAACAGAACCTATCAAACGCTTTTTGTTAACGGCCGCGTTGTTTCAAACTATATGATTTCTTCGGCTGTTCAAGATGCTGTTGATGCGTATATTATGAAAGGAAAATTTCCTCTTTTCGCTCTTAACATTTCAATTCCTTTCGAGCAAGTTGATGTTAATGTTCATCCTTCAAAACAAGAGGTTAAGTTTGAAAATCCTGGAAAAATTTATGGAATTGTTAACTCCGCAATTTATAAAGCCGTTTCAAACGCGAACTATATTCAAGAAACAACAATTTTTGATGAGCCAGTTAAATCGGCAAACGAACCTGAAAATTCAAAAACTAATTCAAGTTTTGAACTTGCAAAACTTTTGCAAGAGCACGCAACAAAATTTAACGAGGGAACAACTTTAAAAAGTTCGGATTCAACGCTTTCAAAAATTCTTGCAGAAAATTTAAATAATAATTTAAATAAAAATGAAGAAAAAATTGATTTAAATCAAATAAAATTGGAAGAAGTTGAAATTTCGCCAATAATTCCAGAAAAAAATAAGGAAATAATTCAACAAAATATTATTCCAGAATTTTTTGAAAAATATAAAATTATTGGAGTTCTTTTTGAAACATACATTTTAATTGAACAAGACGATTTGTTCTATATAATCGACCAGCACGCTGCCCATGAACGTCAACTTTTTGATAGGTTCTCGAAAGAAGTTGAGGAAGGGGGATTAACTCTTCAATCACTTCTTGTTCCATATGTTTTTTCTGCAAACTTAAAGGAAACAGAATTTTTGGAAAACAACTTGGATGCTTTAAATTCAAGCGGAATTGAAATAATTCCTTTTGGGGAAAACACATTCAAAGTTTCCGCTGTTCCATCAATTCTTTCACAAATGAATTTGAAAGAATTCTTTAGTTCAATTTTGGAAGAAACAACAGGGCTTTCAAGAAAAACAAATGAAGCGCTTAAAAACAAAATTGCGCGTCACGCTTGCCGCTCGGCTGTTAAAGCAGGTAATAAGCTTTCTGAGGGCGAAATTGACGTTCTCTTAAAATCATTTAAGGAAAATAAAAACGTTCTTCTTTGCCCTCATGGGCGCCCTATTGTTGTTGTTTTTAAGAAAACAGAAATTGAAAAATGGTTCAAACGAATTGTTTAAGGAGAAATTTTGGAAAACACTGTTATTGTGATTTTTGGGCCAACAGGAGTTGGCAAAACAAAAACCGCCGTTCAACTTGCGAAAGAACTTAACGGCGAAATTATTTCATGCGACAGTATGCAGGTTTTTTCAAAAATGGACAAAGGAACTGCAAAAGTAACAAAAGAAGAAATGCAGGGTGTTCCACACTATCTTTTAGATGTTGCTCAGCCTTGGGAGGAGTTTAGCGTTGGGAAATATGTTGAACTTGCAACCGAAAAAATTGATGAGATTTTTAAAAAAGGGAAGCAACCAATAATTGCTGGCGGAACAGGGCTTTATATAAATGCATTGATTAACCAATATGATTTTGGGAATGCGAAAAAAGATGAAAAAATCCGTGAAAAATATCAAAAAATATTAGAAAAATATGGAAATAATTATTTATTTAATATTTTAAAAGAAAAAAATTCCGAAATTGCAGAAAAAATTCACCCAAATGATACGAAAAAAATAATTCGCGCGCTTGAAAAAATCGAAAATAAAAATATTGAAAAAAAAGAAATAAAAAATAATTATAAATATATTATTTTTGGATTAAATTTGCCAAGAGAACAAATTTACGACAATATTAATAGGCGCGCAGAAAAAATGTTTGATGAAGGACTTGAAAAAGAAGTTGACAGTTTGCTTGCTCTTGGACTTACATTAAACAATCAAAGTATGCAAGGAATTGGATATAAAGAAATTATTCAAGGACGCGAGCAAAATTTAAGTCGCGATGAAATTATTGAACTTGTTCAGCGGAAAACAAGAAACTATGCAAAAAGGCAACTTACTTTTATGCGAGGAATTCCGGACTTAATTTGGGTTGATGCAAAAAATGCAACAAATGAAATTTTGGAGGAACTTAATGGAAAACAAAATTGAAGTTTACGAGAAGAAACTTGAAAACATTTTTAAAAATTTGGAAGATGTTTCTCTTTTTAATCAAGCAAAGGTTCTTCGTGCTTTTCAAGAAAACAGAATTAGCGCAACCGATTTTTATGGAACAACAGGGTATGGCTATGACGACAAAGGTCGCGAAAAACTTGGAAAAGTTTTCGCAAATGTATTTGGGGCAGAAAATGCAATTGTTTCGCCTCAAATAACTTGTGGGTCCCATGCTTTAACAATTGCGCTTTTCGGAATTTTGCGCCCTGGCGATGTTATGCTTTCTGTAACTGGCAAACCTTACGACACTCTTGACGACACGATTTTTGGAGTTGAAGGAAAGGATAACGGAAGCCTTAAAGATTTTGGCGTTAAGTTTAAACAAGTTGACTTTAAAAATGACAAATTAGATTTTGAAGAAATTAAAAAGCAAATTTCTTCTTTAAAGCCAAAAATGGTTTACATTCAACGTTCAAGGGGATATGCTTGGCGTGATGCACTTTTCATTTCCGACATTAAAAAGATTGTTGATCTTTCAAAGAAACTTAGCCCAAAAAGTTATGTTGTTGTTGATAATTGCTATGGCGAATTTATTGAAAAACTTGAACCAACCGAAGTTGGGGCAGATCTTATTGTTGGTTCTTTAATCAAAAATCCAGGGGGCGGGCTTGCGTCGTGCGGCGGCTATCTTGCCGGAACAAACGAAGCCGTTGAGCTTGTTAGTTCCCGCTTAACTTCACCTTCACTTGGAACGGAAGTTGGCTCATATGAAAGAGGCTATCGAGAGTTCTTTCAAGGGCTTTTTCTTGCGCCACACGTCGTTAAGGAAGCCTTAAAGGGCGCATATTTAATTGGCGCGGTTATGGAAGAAAAAGGCTTTGAAGTTTTGCCAAACTCCGCGTCGAAAGCGGGCGACATAATTAAATCAATTAAATTTGGCAGCGAACAAGATATGATTTCTTTTGTTCAAAAAGTTCAAAAATTTTCGCCGGTTGACAGTTTTGTTTTGCCAATGCCATGGGATATGCCGGGGTATAATGACCCAGTTATTATGGCAGCAGGAACATTTGTTTCGGGGGCGTCAATTGAACTTTCGTGCGACGGCCCGGTTAAACCTCCGTTCATCGCATATTTTCAAGGTGGATTAACTTATGAACAAATTAAATTGATTGCCATGGAACTAATTGAAAAAATGGATTGAAAAGTTTTTAAAAATTGTTGACAGTTTCCAAAAAATAGTGTAATATTACACTTGCTATTGTGTTACGGGGTGTAGCGCAGTTGGTAGCGCACGTGGTTTGGGACCATGGGGCCGGGAGTTCGAGTCTCTTCACCCCGACCATAATAAAGCACAATAGCACGCATTAATTGCGCGGACCTTTAGCTCAGTTGGTTAGAGCAACCGGCTCATAACCGGTCGGTCCTAGGTTCGAGTCCTAGAAGGTCCACCAATTAAATTGTGGCTCGGTAGTTCAGTTGGTTAGAACGCTAGCCTGTCACGCTAGAGGTCGTGGGTTCGACCCCCATCCGAGTCGCCAGTTTGCCTTGATAGCTCAGTCGGTAGAGCAAGGGACTGAAAATCCCTGTGTCGGTGGTTCGATTCCGCCCTAAGGCACCATTAGTTCATATTGCTGGTGTAGCTCAATTGGCAGAGCAGCTGACTTGTAATCAGCAGGTTGTGGGTTCGATTCCAATCGCCAGCTCCAATATACGGACAGGTTCCCGAGCGGCCAAAGGGAACAGACTGTAAATCTGTCGTCACCGACTTCGGTGGTTCGAATCCACCCCTGTCCACCAAATATACCCGATACGCGTTGCGTGTCGGGTATATTTACGTTTTGCGGGATGGTCGAACCGCCGAACGGGTGGTGCGTAGCCACAGATAATTGCGTTTGAACTCGTTCGTCGCGTTTCGCGTTCGGCGTAGGTTTAAGCAACAAATTAAAAAGCGAAAATAAAAGAAAGAGGCATTTGCCGTCCGCTTGCGCGCGCAAAACGCTCACACCGATAGGGTGAATCCTCTTTCCGTTATTATAGTACGTCGTTTCCGCCGCAAAGTCAACCGTTTTGTCGATAAGCAACGAAAAAATACGCCCGATTTGCGGATTATCCGCAAATCGGGCGCTGAACTTCGCTGAAAATTATCTTTTTATAGGCGTTCCGCAGTACGGGCAAACCGGGGTGGCGTCGTCCGAAAAATAGTTTACGGTCGCGCCGCAATTTTCGCATTTGCAGTGGAGCAATTCCCTGTCCGCTTTGCGCTTGTCGTTGTAAGAAAGCGTGGTTCCGTCGAATAAAAGCCCGGTTATATAACTTTTATCCAGACACGTGAAAATCTCTTGTTTTACGAGGTCCTCTTTTTTGCCGGTCTGTACGGCTATATCCGATACGGAGTAGAGATGTTCGACCATGACCGCCTGAACGGTGCGTTTAAGAGAGGTAACGGTGCCTACGGACGAAAACAAAATGGGGCATGCGTAGAAATTGAATACGACGAAAACGATGCCGAGTATCATAACGAAAGTGTTTTTACCTGCGCCCATTATTATCATGGGGATTCCGCCGACCAGGAGCAGGGCGGAAAGCGTGCCTAATATCAATAAAGTTCTTATTTTAGCGTTGATTTTTTTCATAGCAACGATATTATATATCGTACTTACCGTCGCTGTCAAGCGTTATTTTGCAAGTTTATTAAGCGCGTTGTAACTTTCCGCTCCGTTTGCCAAATTTACGACGGTCGGTTTTGAGTTTTCGAACCAAGGCAATTCATATTTTCTGCCGTCTTGGGTGATAAAGTAGACTTGCACGTCCGCTTCGGGCTCTTCGTATCTCGTGTTAATGATTTTGCGAATAACCATTATATAGCCGTTTTTACACGCTTCGTCGTAAATCTGTTGATTCGTCTTAGATATTTCTTGCGGCTCGCCGTCTCTTCTGACGGCATTCCAACAAGCCGTATAACCTGCGTCTGCCTTATCGTTTTTTGAGAAATAACTCGTTTTTGTTGTTAATTTCGGGGTTTTGTATACGCCATAAGAAAACTCTAAAACAGTGTCGTTACTTTCGAATGAAACTTGCGCAGAAAAGTGCGCCCAGTTATTTATATCTATATCTCCGGTCGGGGTACTCGGCGTTGCCGTTTTATTTTTGCACCCCGCAAAGCACAAAACAAGAATCGAAAATATACAGATTACGATTGATAATAGTTTTTTCATATAATTTTTCTCCTTTCTTTTTTCAATTGTAACACGGGTCGGCGGTTTTGTCAATAGAGAATTAAAAAATTTTCGTTTATCGTTCTTGTGTGGTGTACGGCATAAATATTCCGAATAAGGCAAAAATAGTAAAAAACCGCTAAAAACGATTGACTTTGCGCTATACTTTATATATAATATATGCGGAAATAAACGGGGTAGGCGAAAAGGCTTGCCAAGCCGTTTAATAAATCAAGTAATTCAATATCGGAGGATATAAAAATGGCAAATGTTAGAGTTGCGATTAACGGTTTCGGCCGTATCGGTCGTCTTGCGTTCAGACAGATGTTCGGCGCGGAAGGCTACGAAGTAGTCGCTATCAACGATCTTACCAGCCCCAAAATGTTGGCAGACCTTTTGAAGTACGACACCGCTCAGGGCGGATATTGCGGCAGAATAGGCGAAAACCTTCACACCGTTTCGTACAAAGAACCCGTTTTCGAAGAAGACGGAAAGACCGTTAAAGTTCCCGGTTCGATCACCGTTGACGGTAAAGAAATCACTATATACGCTATGCCCAAGGCGCAAGACCTTCCTTGGGGTAAACTTGACGTAGACGTAGTTCTTGAATGCACGGGCTTCTACTGCTCGAAAGAAAAATCTATGGCTCACGTTCAGGCTGGCGCGAAGAAAGTCGTTATTTCGGCTCCTGCGGGCAACGACCTTAAAACTATCGTTTACAGCGTAAACGAAAAGACTTTGACTGCGGAAGATCAGATCATTTCGGCTGCTTCCTGCACCACCAACTGTCTTGCTCCTATGGCTGACACGCTTAACAAATACGCTCCTATCGTTTCGGGTATCATGAGCACTATTCACGCTTACACGGGCGACCAGATGATTCTGGACGGACCTCATCGTAAAGGCGACCTTCGCCGCGCGAGAGCGGGCGCCGCTAACATCGTTCCCAACTCCACGGGCGCTGCAAAGGCTATCGGACTCGTTATCCCCGAACTCAACGGTAAACTTATCGGTTCGGCTCAACGCGTTCCCGTTCCCACCGGTTCGACCACTATCCTTACCGCGGTAGTTAAGGGTAAAGACGTTACGAAGGAAGGAATCAACGCCGCTATGAAGGCTGCCGCTTCCGAATCTTTCGGTTACAACGAAGACCAGATCGTTTCGTCCGACGTTATCGGTATGAGATACGGTTCTTTGTTCGACGCTACTCAGACTATGGTTTCGAAGATCGACGACGACACCTATCAGGTACAGGTAGTTTCGTGGTACGATAACGAAAATTCTTACACTTCGCAGATGGTAAGAACTATCAAATACTTCGCTAACATTAAGTAATTTCGACTTAAAAGTTCAACGATACGCGGCGGGCGGAAATTGAAAAAATTTCCGCCCGCCGTTTTTCTATTTTCTACTTAGTTTCGTTGACAAAAAACGCTGCGGAATATATAATTATTCCGACGATTGAAACGGTGGTGTATATTATATGGATTTACAAGGCAAAAAGATATTGTTTTTGGGCGACAGCATAACGCAGGGGGCGGGCGCGACCAAAGAAGAAAACGTATATTTGGAAGTGTGCGCGAAAAAACTCGGTGCGAAAGCCGTAAACTTCGGGGTAGGCGGAACTCGTATCGCTCCGCAGATTACGCCGTCCGCAGAAGCGTTTTGCGACGAATATTTTTTGCTTCGCGCGAAGAAAATGGATAAAGAGGCGGATCTCGTAGTAGTGTTCGGCGGAACTAACGATTTCGGACACGGCGACGCTCCGTTCGGTCGTATAGGCGATAAAGATCCCGCGACGTTTTGCGGGGCGTACGACGCGCTTATTGAATATCTTACGTCGATTTACGGCAAAGATAAGGTGGTCGTAGTATATCCGTTGCGCAGATACAACGAAACGTCTACGAACGGCGAAAACGGGCGTAAGGCGGAAGGAAGTAAACCGCTTGCGGAGTACTATAACGCCGAAAAGGCAATCGTAGAAAAGTACGGTCTGAAGTCGGTCGATTTTTGGAACGACGACGATCTTAACCCTAACACGCCGGACGGAAACGAGAATTTTGCCGACGGCTTACACCCGAACGACATAGGACATAGATTACTCGGCGAAAAACTTGACGACGCAATTGCCCGTATGTAATTGAACGAAATACAGATAATTTTAACGCTGATACGCCGCCGAGTTTTTGTAAACTCGGCGGCGTTCGTTTATCCTGATTGAATGATTATAAATATAAAGTCCGTCGGGTTTGCCCTTCCGGGAGATTCTTCGCGTTGCTCAGAATGACAAGTATATTGTCTGCCATATTTCCGTCAGGGTGGTGTCGGGCGGGGCGTAATAAAACTATATATGAAAAGCGGCGTGGCAATCTTGCCACGCCGCCTGAATTTTAAGTTTTAGCGATTATTCGTCGTCGCCGTCGTTTTTGTCTTCGGTTTCGCCGTCGCCGTAATCGTATTCGGTCGCTTCGTCTTCCGCGTCGGGAGCCTGAACAGTTACCGTCGTCTTTTTGGAGTCAGACGTCTTCGAGCCTTTCTTCGCGTTTCTTACGGAGTATCTGCTGCCGTTTTCGTGCGCCGAAGTCTGGTCGTAACCGCTGTAATACGATTGAGTTTTGGCTTTCTTGCGTTTTCTGTCGTCAACGAATTTCTTGACTACTATCGCAAGAAGCACAACCACGATGACCGCCGCTATTATAATGGATACGATATTGAGCCATGCGACCTTGCCGCTTTCGGTATTCGTCTTTGCGGGGGTGTTGTCGCTGTCGTCGCTATCGTCGTCATCGCTGCTGTCGTCAGCCGTTTCGATAACGTAATCTTTTACGTCGAAACGGTAAAGGCGGACGGTTGCGTTTTCGTCGGTAACGTCGGCGGTTACGGTCTTCGGCAGAGCGTAAGCGTAAACGGTTTCGGCGTCGAGTTCGATAGTGCGGACTTTTCCGTCTTTATCTTTAAGACGTTTGTTTTCTTTGCCGACGTCTTCTTCGTTTTTGTAGTAGTAACCCGTTCTGGCTTCTACGCCTTTTCCGTCGAACTTGTAATCGTCAAACGCGTTTTTAAGTTCGTCTTCGGTGGTTACCGATTTAGAATCGCTTAAGAGGTCGAATAACGCCGCGCCGCCGCTTACGCCGAATTCAAGGCGAAGTTTCATGGCGTCGTCGCCGGCTTTGACGAAGAAACGGATAGTCGTCCAGCCGTCAAGACCCGCCGCGTTATTATCGGTAACCGTTACCGACGCAACGTAGTCTTTCGCGCTTTCGCCGTTCTTTATATTAAGGCTTAAATTGCCGTCGTCTTCGCCGCTTTCAAGCGTCGCAATCTTGAAGAGTCTTATAACCGCTTTGGATTGACCTGCGTCTACGCGAACTTTGATGGCGAACTCCGCAGAGCCGTTCGACGTAATCGTCTTTTCGGTCATGTAAAGAACGGTTTCCGCATCTCTGGCATTGGCAACCATCAACGCCTGAACGTGTTTGTTATCGCCCTGAATCTTTTCTTCGAGATCTTTAAGAATACCTGCCGCGCCGAGATAAGAAACGGGGTAGTCTGCGCGATATTGGCTGTTGACGATACCTATCTGATTGTCGTCCTGTTCCGTAAGAATTTTGACGGAAGCGTTGGAATCGTATACGTTGACCGCAGCCTTAGGAAGAACGGTCTTCGCGTCGATATCCGAAACG
Source organism: uncultured Eubacteriales bacterium (assembly GCA_900556195.1). Classification (GTDB taxonomy): domain Bacteria; phylum Bacillota; class Clostridia; order Christensenellales; family Borkfalkiaceae; genus UBA10281. Next base: position 5,089 of record USOJ01000007.1, on the reverse strand, counting down.
GTTATGTTGTAACTGTCTTTTTCTTCGGTGTCGTCGTCTTTGGTGTAATCTTCGAGGTGTTCGCCGAGAAGAGAAAGTTTTACGACGTTGGTCGAAGTCGCTTCGTTATAGACTTTGTCGCCGTCGAGCATGTCGAACGTGAAGTCTTTGAATATAGCGTAACCGGTGGGAAGGGTTCTCGGGTCGTCGGTATTGTCGGTGGGACCGAAACTGAACTTAACCGAGAAGTTCATGTCTTCTTCGTATTTGGTGCAAATATAGATAGTGTATCTGACGTAACCGTCGTTGTATTTTCCGTCTTCTTCGGTGGTGGTGAAGTAAGAGAATTTGCCGCTCGAACTTTCTTTGCCGTTATCCATAACGACTACGGACGCGCCGCTTTGGGAAGACGCAGCGGTTTTTACTTTAGCAAGGAACGAAAGTCTGTAGTAAGTAACAGAGTTTTCGTCTTTCGTATAGTCGGCGCCTTTTACCGAAAGGGCGTCGGTTCCGACGGAGTCGATCGTGTAAGAGTAGGAAGAGCCGAATACCGCTTTGCCGTCTTTACCCGTTTTGGGGAATACCATGTAAACGGCGTTCGTTACTTCTTCGTCTTTGCCGTCGAGTTTAAGAGTGGCGTTACCATAACCTACCTTGAAATCGTCCGAAGCGTTCGCGTCGCCCGCTTTCATAACTTTGTTGGATACGCCGTTCGTCTTATCCGTACGTATTTCGTTGTAGTCGCCGGTTCCGTTTACGGTCTTGGATACGTAAGTATCCGCAAAGTTGACGTTGATCGTTCTTTCGGTGACGCCTTCCGAAATGGCGTTTTTCTCATCCGCCACGTACGCTCCGGAAGCGGAAGTATAATCGAGTCTGGCGTCCGCCGAGGCGGGTGCTTCGGATTTTTTGACTACGACGAACGAAGCGTTGTCGAAGTAAGCGAAACCTTCGGCGTAACCGGACATATTCTTTTCGTTACCTTTGCCCAGGCCGAGCGCGAACGAAATAGAAGTGGTAGAAGTTACGGACGGATCTATGGTAACGATATATCTGACCCATGCGCCCTTCGTATCGATGTTTTCGATATAGACGGGGTCGATCGAAGAACCTACCGTGCCGGTAAGTCTGATATACGCGCCCGTCGGCTCGTCGGAGTTGGGGGCGGCGATATCTTTCGTTTTAACGTAAACCGAGAACACGCCTACCGAACCCGCGGGTATAGAAACCGATTTGGACGGCGACATATACTGCGCCGTACCGGTGGTTTTATACTTGTTCTGAATAACGAGTATTTTTTTACCGTCCTGCTTGACGTTTTCGTCGAGATACTTCGTACCTTCGGCTATCGTCGGCCTGCCGGGGTTGGATTTGTCTTCGGGTTTGTATTTATCGTCGAGATCTTCGTATTTGTTCGTGTCGATTACGCCGTATCTGCCTTCCGACGAAGGCGCTTTGTTCGGCGAATCGCCGCCGAGGTATCTTGACCATTTGATACCCGTGCTGTACGGGGAAGAGGCGGATACGTCGTCGGTATACCATTCGAAGTCGCCGTTAGGAAGCGTCTGCTTGTCCGTCGGTTTTTCTTCCTCTTCCTTGGAAGAATCGTCGGAAGTACTGTTCTTCGAAGTCGCCTTTTTCGCGCAAGCGGTAGAAAAAGCGAGGGCGAGCGACAATACGAGAACGATCAGAAGCGAAACGAACGCTTTGAAGTTGAACTTTTTGTCAAGTCTTGTCATGTTTGCACCTTATTGACCCGCGCGCGATAACGTTATATACGCGCGCAAAGTCCCAAGTTATTTTTATACCCGTCTATTATACTATATTTTTTTACTCAACGCAATATTTTTTACGGCAGTTATATAAAAAACTTCAAAATTTTACCCTAAAACGCGCCGCATTTTCGGTTTTGGTGATATTTTTCGATAAAACGGGCGATAATAACTGCGATATGAGCGATAATTTCAAAAATAAATTATATCTCGTGCTTACCGGCGTGGCGACGGGCGTCGCCAACGGATTTTTCGGCGGCGGTGGCGGAATGATAGTCGTTCCGCTTATGACTTTTCTGCTTAAAATGAAGACGAAAGTCGCGCACGCCACGGCTCTCGCGGTAATTTTGCCCGTAACGCTCGTTTCGGCTACGATATATATAGTCAAGGGGTATTTCGACTGGAAAATAGGCTTGCCGTCGGGGCTTGGGATAGTCGGCGGCGGAATAATCGGCGCGTATCTGTTAGGGAAGTTAAGTTCGAAGTGGGTTACGCGTATATTTGCGCTGGTAATGTTTGCCGCGGGTATAAAACTTGCCTTTTTCTGATGCGATGACAAGTGTCATTCTGAACGCAGTGAAACCCCCTCGGCAGGTCGCCCCCTCTTCGGCACGCTACGCGTCTCCCGTTGAAGCGGGAGAGGTGGCGACCTGCCGAGGGGACTTCGCAGGTTTGCTCAGGATGACGGATTGTTTGATTACCGTCATGTTGAGCGTAAGCGAAACATCTCCCGGAAGGGTGGTTTCCCGCGGAGCGGATATAAAACGAAAAAATAAACCTTAAAGGTCGGTCTATGTTAAAAATTATCTTGTTGGTCGTGGCGGGCGTCGCTTCGGGCGTGCTCGGCGGAATGGGTATGGGCGGCGGTACGGTGCTTATCCCCGTACTTACGATATTTTTCGGCGTGAAACAAAAAGTCGCGCAGGCGGTAAATCTCGTTGCGTTCGCGCCGATGGCGATAGTTTCGCTTATCGTGCATATCAAAAACAAGCGAGTTGAAAAGGAAGGGCTGCTATGGATAATAATTCCCGCGTGTCTGGTGTCGCTCGGCGGGAGTTTCGCCGCCGCGAAAATCGACGGTAAAATTTTGAGCAGAATTTTCGGCGGCTTTCTGCTCGCGCTTTCGATTTTTCAATTCTTTTCGCGTGAAATCGAGCAATACTTCGATAAAAAGCGTGAAAAAACCGAAAAAACGGCGGCAAAATGCACGAAAACTTGAATATTTTGCACAAAGGTGAAAAAAGAGTATTGCAAAATATCGACTTGTGTGATATTATCTACGCGAATAAAATATATATGTAAATTTATTGTCGTCGCGGCGTGTATTACGGCGTCTGAAGCAAGGGTGTCGCCGTCGACGGCAGATTATTTTGAAAAGAGGTATTTCGTGGAGAAAATCGGTATTATCGATCTCGGATCGAACAACGCAAGACTCGTCATCGTCGAAATGCTCGGCGACGGGCATTTCATAGTAGTGGACCAGATTAAAGAGAGCGTAAGGCTCGGCAAAGATATGGAGCGCGACGGATTTTTGAAACCCCAGCGTATAGCCGAAACCATGCGCACTATTAAAATGTTCCGCAAACTCTGCGACGCTTACGGCATAGAGAAAATCATAGCGGTCGCTACGGCGGCGGTAAGACGCGCCAAAAACCAACGCAGTTTCCTGGACGAAGTCGCGACGACCTGCGGCATTAAATTCAGAGTTTTAACCGCCGAAGAAGAAGCGGTTTACGTCTATCGCGGCGTTATCAACACTATGGATATCCCCAAGGGGGTTATTCTCGAAATCGGCGGCGGCAGCACGAAAATCGTAAGGTACGTCAGAAAAAATCTTCTGAATTACGAAACCCTGCCTTTCGGCGCGGTTACGCTTACCGAACTCTTCGCGCAGGACGGACTTCGCCCCGAAGAACAGGCTGCGAAAGTCGAAGAATTCTTCGTGGAGCAGTTAAAGCGTATCGAATGGCTTAAAGAACTCGACCCCGAAACCCAACTTATCGGCGTGGGCGGCTCGTTCAGAAGTCTTTGCAAACTCTGCAAACTCATGAAGAAAAGCCCGCTCAACAACGTTCACAACTATCGTATACCGGTAAACGAATTTGACAACGTTTACAATATGATTAAAGTACTCGACCTCGACAAGAAAAAGAGAATAAAGGGTATTTCTTCCGAACGCGCGGATATTCTTCCGAGCGCTCTTGCGGCGATTTCGGCGTTCGTAAAATACGTAGGGTTCGAGCAGATAGCCATTTCGGGTTGCGGTCTTCGCGAAGGAATAATGTTCAACTACGCTATGCCGACCACTATCGAAAAACCGATAAGCGACGTTTTAACGTACAGTTTGCAGACTCTCGTAAGATTCTACAACTGCAATCCGAAACACGTCGACCACGTGGTCAACCTTTCTGTGCAACTCTTCAAGCAGTTAAGGGTTCTGCATAAATTCCCCCGTCAATACCTTAAAATACTTAAAGTCGTGGCGACCCTGCACGATTCGGGCGCGGCGATCAAGTATTACGATTACGAAAAACACACCGCGTATATCATTCAGAACGCGAGTATTTACGGTCTTACCAACCGCGAAATGGTAATGGCTTCGCTCGTTGCGTCGGTACATAAAAACGACGATTTCCAGATGAGCGACATAGTACGATTCAAAGAATTCATAACCGAAGAAGACGTAGACGCCATCCGTAAACTCGGCGTTATGCTCCGCATAGCGGAAAGCCTCGACAGAAGTATGTCGGGATGCGTAACGGGGCTTAACTGCGACGTTTTAGGCGATTCGGTCATTATGAAAACCGAAGTCGAAGGCGACGCGTCGCTCGAGATTAAAGACGCGCTCAACGCCGCCAACGATTTCAGACGCGTTTTCCGCAAAAATCTCGAAATTCTCTAAACCTCGAATTTTCTTTTTCGGACGGTTGCCGTTTGGCAGCCGTCTTTTTTCGTCGGTAAGGATATATTCGACAAAGCGACTATAAACGGCGAAGCGAAACAGCCCGCGGCGACGAAGAACCCGACTATTACGAAACTTACGGAAGAGATATTTTCCTTTACGGCGTAAACGAACACAAACGCCTCGATAAGGCGATTACCGACGTTGAATACGAAGCCGAAAAGAAAAAACTCGCCGTTCCGCAAGAGTACCTCGACGATTTTATTGCGAGAAGAAAAGTCAATCTTGCGGCTCTGCTCCATACGCTTAAATTCGTAGGGAGCGATATAGACGAATTTACTATTTTACAGGACGATTCGAATCCTTACGAGTTTACCGCGCTATGCCAGCCAAGAATAATACGAACCCCGCCAAAACGCCGATATTTCCGTGCTTT
>USOJ01000006.1 GCA_900556195.1 uncultured Eubacteriales bacterium | reverse complement strand
GCTTTGAGTTCCGCAAGTTTAAGATTGACCGTCGGGGTCGTGGTTTTGCACGCTGCGAAAAGCATCGTAACGAACACGAAAGCCAACAAAACGAGCGTAACTTTTGCCTTTGATTTTTTCATTTTTTCCTCCTATTTACAGCCGCCGAAGCGGTTTTTTACTTTTATTTAAGTTTCGGAAGTTCGCCGGGGATAACCGTCCACACGGCGGGATCGAACACCGAACGCGCTTTATAGCACGCTTCCATTTTATTTTCGTAGACGAAAGTCGTATCTTTGCTTACGTCCCTCGATCCTTCCGTAACCGTCCAGTCAAGGCTTACTTTTCCGTCCTCGGTAAGCACGATGAGATTGTTGAAATAGTTGTTATCTCGCCATACGTAAAAGATATTCGTAACGGCGTAATCCGCGGCTTCGTTGAATTTTTTGCCGTCTGCCATACGCATATTAAGAAAGACGTTTTCAAGCCCGCCGCCGTAATACGCTCCGCATATTCCGCGCGCGCCGTTGTTTTCGTAAACGAAATCGAGCGACACGTTCTTTATTTTATCGTAAGCCACCTTCGAAGAACCGGGAATCACCGATCCGTTTTCGTCGACTTCGTCGTAGTGCTGAATCATTCTTACGGCTATGCCGCACGCTACCGACGTAAATCTGACGTTCTCGAAAGAAATATTTTCAAGCGTAAAACCGACCACCGTACCGAACAGAGATTGTTCGACGACGTCCGACGGCATGGTTATATTTTTTATCGAGTGTCCGCCGCCGTCTATACTGCCCGAAACGCTGTTTTTAAGTATAACGCTTCCGCCGTTTTCGGTTTTTGCGCGATATTCTTTATCCGTAAAGTCTATATCTTCGGTTACGAGATAGCGAGCGTTCGGATTGCCTTCCGCCGCGAGCATTGCGTTCCAGTCGTCGGCGGTCGCTATAAACGCGGTATACACTTCAAGCGAGAAAGATTTCTTCTTTTTACCGACGGTTATTTCCAGAAACGCGCTGCCCGCCTTTAACGGCGTTATCGTTCCGTCGGACGAAACCGTCGCTACGCGTTCGTCGTCGACAGAAAACGCCGCGCCGCTCCCGTCAAGATCGGTTTTTACGCCGTTTACCGTAACGCTTCCCTTGATTTTTTCCGCGCCCGTCGCAAGTGAAAGATTTGCCGCTTTTTCGAGTTCTATAACCGTTCCGTCGGCGTTTTTAACGACTTTAACCTTACATTTTTCGGTAAGATTTTCGACTTGTGCCGAAATAGTCGCTTCGCCGACCGTTTTCGCGATGACTCTGCCGCTTGCCGATACCGAAGCGATTTTTTCGTCGCTCGTAGACCATTTTACGGTTTCGTCGGAATTAGTCGTCGCCGTAAGAACGATAGTTTCGTCTTCGTTGAGTTCGACTTCCGCCGCGCTTATTTCAAGCGTCGTTTTCGGTTTTTTAACTTCGCTTTTCTCGTTCGCGGAACACCCCGTCGCCGTCGCGACGATTACGGAAATCAAAAGCGAAAAACAAATACGGATTATTCTCTTTATCTTAGTCATATCAGCCTCCGATCTGCCTTTCCCACGTTTCAAGAAGCGTATCGATATCGCGGGCGGATTCTCTCGTTTCGAGTATCTCGTACTTTTTGGTATAATATTTCATATCCGCAAGATATTCGAGTTTTTTCTCTTTGGGCAACTCGTTCATGTGGAGAGTGAACATAAGATAAATCGGCGTGAGCCTTTCTCTTCTTATTCTGTCGTTCAATACCTGCCAGCGATCGGGGTTCTGCGTTTTAAGCGGCTCGATATCTTCAAGGCATTTATCGAGATAACCGATAAGGAGTTCGACCGTTTCGGTCGGCCAATATTCTTCCTTGCCCATTTCCTGCCAGATGCTTCCCGTTATCTGTTGAGTTTCGGCAAGATATTCGTAATACGCTCTGAAAAAGTCGAAATATTCTCTGAACGTTCCGCCCGCTTCGCCGTAATAGTGGTCTATAAAGTCGTAAGCCAGATCGTTATAATTGAGCGAAGTGTCGTACATCAATTTAGACTGAACGTAAATCTGCAACGCTTCGAAGCAAGGTATGCCGGAAGACGCGTAAGACTGATCGTCTATATAATGCACGCCGCACTCTTCGTAAAATCTGTAATGCGCGCTGAACGTTCCGAAATTATAAAGCGGAATGAAATAGTTCATGACCGCAAGGCTGTAACCCCAGACTATAATGTTGTCGTGAAGCCCTTGCTTATAGAACAAATCGCTCCAACCTTTAAGTTGCGAATATTGCGTGCCGTTTTCGTTTTCGGAGTAACCGAGACTGAAATCGGCGTCAATAGGACAGTACATTACCATTACGTTTTTGCGGATTTTAAGATTTTCGTAATGCGGAACGCATCTGCCGTCCTTGTCTTTCACCGCGACTTCTTTGCCGTTTACCGTCTGTCTTTTTACGGGCGGTTCCTGCGAAGTCTGATACGCGAAGAACACGTAGAATATCTCTCTGCCGGGGTACGCGTCGGCAAGCCATTTATCGACCGCTTCGGCGACGAGATTCGTAAAATTGAGTTCCTGCCCGCCGTAACCGCCGTACAATTCTCTTTCTTTTACGCAATTGTCGCATTCGCACATATTGAAGTTGTCTTCGTGCCCGATCATCAGATATTTTCCGTCGGGATTTTTGGCTATGCGAAGTTTAATCTGCTCTACCATTTCGGCGCGCATTTCGGCGTTACTGTAACAGACCTGCGTATGCGTCGAGTCGTACCAGTCTTTATGCGCTTTTCCGTACACGCTGTACGGCAAAAATCCGTACAGATCGTTACCCATGGAAGATATGCTGCTCGCGCCCGTAACGGTATGCGCGAAAGTTATCCAATGCCCCAGCCCCGCGCCGGTATAAAGCCTCATGCGCTGACGATATTGCGTGGTAAGCGAACGCATCATTATATCTCTCATATCCGTACTCGGAACGAATTCCGTATCGAAATCGAACAAATAGAGATCTTTCGTTTTATCGAGCGCGTATTCGTCGTAACTGTAAAATTCGAGACCGAGCGCGTAGCCGAGCATATCGTATACCGCGCCTATTACGCCGTTGTCGTCTTTGGCGTTTATCAAAAGCGCGTTGCCCCTGCGTTTCATGACGTATCCGGTTTCGCCGAGTTTATCCGTCAATTTAAGCCCGCTGCTTTCAAACAGCGTGGTGTTTCCGAGCGAAATAACTTTGAGATCTTCCGAAAACGTCTCTCCGTCCGTTTTTATTTCGAGTCCCGCGCCCGTCGCTTCTTTTACGAAGTTGACGAGTTCCGCCGCGGCGGTGTTTATATGCGCGCTCGCTTTAAGCGGAATAACGACCGAATAATCGGTTTCGCCGTCGTCTACTATCTTTATATCGGTTCTCGCTATATTCGTTTCTTTCTTCTCGCCGCCGCCCGCGGTTTTTTTGCCGCACCCCGCGAATGCGAACGCCGACAAAACGAACGTAAGCGTAAGTATAAGACAAACTATTTTCTTCACTTTCGCTCCCTCCTTATTCGGCTTTGACTATAAATCTGTAAATAACGAAATTATCGTTGGGGTCTTTCGCCAGATAGACGATAGTATACGTTCCTTTCGCTTTTACGGTATATTTGCCGTTCGTAACGGTCGCGCTCGTTCCGTCGGGAGCAATAATGTAAACGTGTACGCTTACTTCGTCTTTGCGGTCGTCCGAAATCGTGTACTTCGGTAATTTAATCGTAGCGCCGACCTTTACTTTATCCGCGATTTTGCCGTTGAAAGTCAATTCGGGTTTAATCGGGTCGTATACCGAAAATTCAACGTAATCGCTTGCCGCGTTGCCGTTTTTATCCGACACGCGATAAGTTATTCTGTATCTTCCGCATTCGTTTGCCGTAAAGGTTTCGCCCGCGGCAAGCGGCTTTTCGGCAACGATCGTTTCGTCGCCGCGCTTTACTTCGACCCTTATCTCGCCTATCGGACTTAATACGTCGTAAGCGATTGCCGAGCCGATAGTTACCGTCGTTCCGCTCGGAACTCTCTCTTCGTATTTGCCGTCCGACTTTATATACGGTTTCTGCATATCGCGCTTTACGCTGTTGATCGTCTGATTGTTAATCGTTCTTATCCCCACGCGCACAACGCCGTTTATGCCGCTTACTTTACAATCGAGATAGAAGTTCCCGCTCGTAAATCCGCCGAAATCCGAGCCGTAGACGGTCTTTTCAACAACGCCGACCAGGTTTGCGTTCGCGTCCGTGAAAGTTTTTGCGGAGTTGTTATAATTTATTTGCAGATATCCGTCGGCGTCGACGAAAGCATACGTTTCCGCTCCGCCGTTTACCGAACAATACCACGAAACGCCGCGTTTCGTATAAGTCAGAACGACCTTCTGCAAAGCGTTTTCTTTATCGGTGAGAACGACTTCGAAACTATCGGCGTTGAAATAATCGGGGTACGTGATAAAGCGGAGCATCGCTTCGCCCGCGTATATCGGGCGGACGAACGAAAAACTCATTTCGTTTTTACCCGTTTTGACTTCGAACGTAACGCCGTTACTGCTCAAAGATACTTCCGCGTTTTCGGTTATGAAGTAATTCGCCGTATAGCCGTCGCCGTTCTTCGCCGTCTTTACGGGAACTTTTCTCGTAATCGTTTCTTTAAGTCCGTCGCGTTCGAAAGAAATCTCGACCGTGGCGTCAGAGCCGTCCGATAATACTTTCGGGCGATATTTACCGTCTTTGCCGATAACGGTACGACCGTTTCCGTCCGTTACGGTTATAACGCAGGGTATGCGGTTTTCTTCGAGATTTTCGTCGTAATACAGCGCGTAACGGGTTTCGAACGCAAATTCGTCGCCGTCGATAAACGCTTTGGGAAGATTTATATTGTTTTCGTCGACCGAAAGCCCTTCGTCTCTCGTAACGTTTATTCTCTTTTTGACCGGAATGCTCTGCCCGATATAATCGGTTACGGTATACGTTACGGTGTAAATGCCCGTCGCGCCTTTACATTCGAAACTCCCGTGCGTTACGGGAATGACGAGGTCTCCGCATCTGACTTCTATATCCACTCTCGCGTCACCCGCGCCCGCGTTCGTTATCTCGTAATCGGCAAGCGTTATGGTGTCGCCGTATTTCGCCGAAGACGGCATGGTAGAACGCACCTCTATGCCCGGCTCGTCTATATTCCTTTTCGCCGTTACTTTAATCTTCTTTTCGGTTCTGTGTCCGAAAGCGTCTACCGCGTAATATCTGAACGTATACGTACCTTCGACGGGAGTGAAAGTTCCGTCCGCGCTTATATCGAACGTTTTGCCCGAAGCGTCGTTAATTACGGTAACGCCCTTTTCGATTATTGCGGAATCGTTATCGGTAGCGGTATAAGCGAATACCTTATAAGGCTCGCCGACTTTCGCCGTAGGTACGGCGTTTTCGTCTACGTCGATCTTTATTATGGGGTTTTCTTTATCGTCGTACAAGGGCTTGGAAAGATCTTCGCCGTCGATTACGCGGATAAACGCGTCCGAACCGCTCGTGCCTTTTGCGTACACGCTTAAAATCGCTTCGCCCGTGGTAAAGCCGTTCCACGGTTTATTTCCCGCGCTAAGCGTGGGGTCTGCGCTGTCGAAATCATATACGAGCCACGGGACTATTCTCGAATTGTAGTCGGGATTCGAATTTTTATCGCTCGGATCGTAATGCCCCGTCAGCCACAAAGGTCTGGCGTAAAGACACTTCGTTTCGTAGTCGAAATAAAGTTGAAGGGACATCGTGTCGAATTCGTAATTGCTGAGCGTGTGAGTAAAACAGCCCGAACCGATAAATCCGCCCTCTTCGTGAGTAGTCGCGGAATCCACGCGCAATTCGGTAGACATAAAATCGTAATAATAACCGACCCACGCCGACTGCGCGGACGATCTCGCCCTTATATACGTGCCTTGCGGCGTATAAGCGAGATATTTAAGTCTTACGGATATATAATTGCTCGAATCGTACTTATCCGTCAGAACGACGAAGAAAGAATCGAGATCGGGCGTTCCGATATTTTTCGGGTCGAAACTCACCTGTAACAGGGTTTTGCCCGTATTCGTCTTATCGTCGAAAGAGTATTTCGACAAGTCGATAGTCTTATCGTAAGTTACCGTTTTATTGTCCGTAAGCGTGATTTTCACGCCCTTCGTTTCGTTGTTGGTTCTCATCCCCGCGTATTCCGCATTGGAATCGAACCCGTCGGCGTATCTCTTCTTGACGAGAAAATCGACGACGCGCGTATAACTTTCGCCGTTTAACGTCGCTTCGTAGCGAAGCGAATATTTCCCCGCTTCCGAGAGTTTCACTCTGCCGCTTTCGATTTTGCCCGACGGAGCGATTATTTTCGCAGTCGCTTCCGCGATTTCTTTTCCGAGGCAGAACTCCGCAGACGGAAATTCGTATTCCGAGCCTACGGCGAACTCTTCGGGGATATCTTCCGCGTTTACGGCAAGAACGCTTTCGTCCGCCGTAACGGTTTTAACGATTTTATTGTAAGCGTAAGACGTTTTGCCGACGTATTCTATATAATAAACGCCGTCGGACGTAAGTCTGAGCGTGAAACCGCCTTCGACCTTTTCAAGATTATCGACGACCGAGCCGCCGTATTTAACGGTAACCAGACAACTTTCTTTTCCTTCCGCAACGGCGTTGGTTATAACCGTCGCTTCGGGTATGAATATCTCGGCGTTCACGCCGACTTTTTCGGGTATTTCGCCGTCGAACGCAAATTCTCCGGTTATTTCGCTTTTGTCTATAACTTCGGTTTTATACCATGCGTCCGCGGTTACGCCGTTTGCGGCGTATTCGTAATACAGGTAAAGCGCGCCTTTAGTCGTCGGCGTAAAACTCCCGACGTTTTTGACGAGTAAGTTGCCTTTTTCGTCGTATACGGCAACTTTTATCTCGTCGGTAACCGCGTCGCCGTTCTCGCTTACCGCTCTTGCGGAGGGCAGAACGTATTCTTTATTCGCCACGGGTTTCGCTCCCGCGGTAACGATTATCGACGGACGGTATTTAACGTCGCCGTCGAGCGAATATCCGCCGAAAGATAAAAGCAATAAATCGCCGCGGCTGTTAGCCGCTATTTCGTCAAACACGACCGAAACGGTGTATTCCTTGAAAGAAGTAAGGTCGTTGGCAAGCAATTTACCGTCGTTGTATCGTTTGGTGAAATCCCATACGAGACGATAATTGCCGTCGTCCCCTTTTATCCTGACCTGCATGCTTTCGGGGTCGAACGTCAAAGAGCAGACGTCTGCCGAAAATTTGGTGTAAACGCCCTGTTCGTTATAGCCCGCGGTAACGCCGTACGCCGTATTAAGCCCGTCGGGGTAAACGATTCCGCCCGCTTCGCCGTTATAAATCACGGCGACGTCGTTGTAATCCGAATACGCCGAAACCTGCACGGAAAATTTCTTTCCGCTCTTTTCGTCGGCGAAAACCAACGAGTATTTTTTAAGGTCTTTATTGCCCCCGAAAGAGGTTATTTTTATTTCGGATTGAAAAATATCCGTCTGAACGTTTCTGAATTCGGCTGCCGCCCCGTTGTCGTATGCGAACAACCTCAACCCTTTACTCGTTCCGTCCGTATCGCCCGCAACGGTTTTTACTATCCCGCGGTATTCGAAAATATCCGCGGCGTAAGTTTTTTCCGCGCGATTGCCGACGACGGCAAAAGCCAACGCAACGTTTAACGCGACCAACGCCATAAGCGTAAAAATCGTAACGCGTTTCGTCTTTATCATCCTTTGATTCCTCCCTCCGAAAGATTGCCCATTATTTTGTTTCTGAATATGAGAAACAGTATGAAAACCGGTAAAAATACCATGAACGCCGCCGCGAGTTGTTCCGTAACGTCTATCGGACTCGGACCAGCCCACATTCCGCCTCCGCCGATAACCGACATATACAGAAGTACCGCCGAAGTGGTGTGATTGGGCAAAAACATATACGGCGTTTCGAAATCGTTCCAGTATTGTATGAAGTTAAGCAAAAACACCGTAGCGATTACGGGCACGGCAAGCGGCAGCATTATGCGGAAAAACACGGTGTAGTGTCCGCCGCCGTCCAGAAAAGTCGATTCGGCGAATTCCCACGACAACTTTTTGAAAAAGGCGTAGAAGATAAGGTAATATATATTGCTGAAACCGAATTTCATTATCCACGAGCCTAATATGCTGTCGAATATTTTCAATTTTATGGTTACGTTTATCATAGACGCGAGATTGCCTACGATCGGCAGCGAAAGAGTTACGATAACCGTATAGTGAATTATCTTACTGCATAAATTGTCGTATCTCGACGTACAGTAAGCGACGGCAGCCGTGCAAAGCGTCTGACACAACGCTCCGCCGCCCGCGTACAGCAGGGAATTAAGAAACATCTTTTCAAAGAAAATCGTCTTGAAACCGCCGTCGTATTCGCGTATCGTCTTAAAATCGTTGAATACGCCTATATAGTTTTTGAAACTTAAATCCGAGAATATCTTCCACGGGCTTTTGCTTATCGAAGCGTAAGTACGGAAGGAAGCGAAAAATCCCCACAATATCAACGCGAGAACCGCCGCCCCGTACAAGACGAGCATACATCCCACTACCGCTTCGAACAAATTGAACTTTTTACGACGATTTAATTTACTTAGTTTAATCATTTTCGTATTCCCCGTCAATTTTCGTTCGGACCGAATTTAAGCATCAGGTTTCTTATGAGTATCGTAAGCGGAGCGATTATCGCCGTAAGCATAAGCCCGAGAGCCGACGCCCTGCGATACAGTTGTTGAAGCGCGCTTCCGGGATCCCTTCCTTCCTGCACCATGTTGAACAGATAATATCCGAGCGTCTGATACGCTCTGTTGGCGTTGAAACCGTAAAAGGTGAACAGATACGCCTGATTGGTCGCAAACCAGGCGAAGAATATTACTATAATCGACACTATAGTCCCCCATATCTGAGGAATTATAACGTGAATAAAGGTCTGAAGTTCGCTCGCCCCGTCTACTTTCGCCGCTTCCACTACGGATTCCGATGTTTGCGACATCGCGTTTATATACAGCAGAATATTCGCCGAAAAAGTCATCAGCAGATAAAACGCTATAAGCACGCCTTGTTGTTTTGCGTTGAAAGTCGGACCTATAACCGACCCGCCGAAAACGGAAGAAAGCCCTTCGTTGACGAAGTATTTGTAAAAGATGACCATCGCCGTCGAACAGACTATGCTCGGCAGAAACAATATCACCTTGAATACCGTCGAAAACCAAAATTTTTTATAGACGTAATAGCCGAACAATAGCGATATCGGGATACATACCACGATATTAAGCGCGAGATACAAAAGCGAATTTTTTATGCAAAGCCACAAGTCGGTAAACACTATTTTATCGAAAAAATAACTGAAATTACCGAAAGTATACTTTATCGTTTCTACTCCCGTCGAGTTGTCGTAACTCTGAAACGCCATGAGAAAACTGTTAAAGTTTACCACGATATAAAAGACGATGAACTGCAAAATCGGCAAAACGACTATGCTCGCGTAAAACAGTCCTCCTCCCTTTAACGCCTTATTCTTCCGACGGAAGCCTTTCGGATAACCGACCGACGCCCCGCCGTTTTTCGTCATGAAATTCATTATGTACGTTCCGTCCCCTTTTAATCGTTTCTTACTCGTCGCAGTCGGTTGCCGTAAAGCGCGACCGCCCGCGAAACGGCGAATTATTTACGATAATTCCATATCGCTTCGAAATATTTTTTCGTTATGTTTTTCTCTTTTATATGATCTTTAAGATATACCAACGGGTTTTTGTCCATAGAAGTGGTGCTGAACCCGTAAGTACGCCATTCGAGCAGGCTCGCGTTCTTGCGCGCAAGCGCGGTAAGCGGAGACCACGGCAATATAACGGTATCGCCGCTGTTTCTGGCGTCGTAAACGCTCTTGCCGTAACTGCTCATTTTGGCGAGCGATTCGTTCGTCAGAGTATACGTCATCGCGCGGAGAGTGTTAGTGTATTCGGTATAAGTTCTCAACGCGTGATCGCTCTGAAGAAAACTTACGAACGCTTTCGCCACGGGTACTACTTCTCTCTTCGTTTCGCTGCTTATGAAAATCAAGGACGAACGGTCGCTGAGTTTCGTGTTCGGCGTTCCTATTTTGCTCGCGTCGGTTTTGGGAAGCGGTAAAACGGCAAAGTTTCTGCCCGTAACTTTCGCTTCGTTGTACCACCAACTGCCGTCTACCAGAAATCCTATCGGATTGTCGCCGATTCCGTTCGCGTCGGGGTTTACGAAATAACTCTGCGCGATCGTATGACTGAACCCGCTGTCGAAAGATTTAGAATAATAGTTTCTGCTGTTTTTGTTGCCCGTTCCGTCGTCGAGAAGCAACTTCGCGAAGTCGATCGCGTCTAATTTACCCTTTTGTCTTTGCAAAAGTTTATAGTTGTCCGCGTTTATGGTCGTCGCCGGTTTTAACGTAACCGTACCGTCGTCGGCAATCGTATCGACGATAGTCGCAGCCGAACCTTCGAAGGTTAAATTGAGTTTCATCTGCTCTTCGCCCTCGTTGTTCGCCCACATATCGTTGACGAGTCCGGTAAGATAGTCCACGTCGGAAGTATTCCATACGAAAGGCGTTACGCCTGCGATTTTCATCTGTATGGTAAGCGCGCGGAAATCTTTGTACGTCGCGGGAAGTCCGTCGTCGGACGTATTTTCTCTGCGTCGGGTCCGAAAGCCCTGTCATCGTCCGGGTCGCTCACGAACAAATCGCCTATTTTGCTTTCGTCCTTAAAATCTTCTTCCGTAAAGTTTTCGGCGGTTTTGCCCGCTGCGAAATACAGACATTTTTGTTCGAATAAATCGACGTCGTAGTTAAGATTCATAGACGATTCGAAGAACGGCACGGCGTAATATCTGCCTTCTATATTCAAAAATTCGTCGTACGCCTCGGGAATTTTCGTCGCTATCGTCTTTTCGGTCTCTTTGGTTTCGAGCCCCGTAACGGCGTAATCGTTCACCACGTCGGTTATATCGAGAAAACTCTTCGCCGAAACGTAAGTGTAATAGTCTTTGTTTTCAAGCAGAAAAACGTTGTTACGGTTACCCTTCATGCCTTCGGGACCGTTTATATCTCCGCGCGTAAATTCCGGGACTATTTCAACGCCTGTCTTTCCGTTCGAAAATTTTACGCCCGCGTACATTCCTTCGAACTCGGAACATAACTTTGTAAGCCATTCGTCGCCGTAACCGCCGTTGTAATATTTGACGTACAACTGCATCTTGCTCTTGTCTATCGTTACGTCTTCGCTCTTTCTGTTACACGCCGTACATCCCAACATAGTGGTCAGACTTAAAACGGCAGCCGCAATTTTAGATATTCTTTTCATATTCGCCTCTCCTTATTTTTTATTTACATTCGTTTTCGGGAAGTTTCAGATAATCCGTTACGTCTTTCATCTTAGCCGTAACGACCGCGACGTATTTATCCGCGCAACCGTAATAAACGTAAAGCGTGCCGTCTTTTACCACCGCGCCCGTCGGGAACACGCAACCCTGATACAATCCGCTTTTTTCGTAATCGGCGGAAGGTTCCATCACGAACTTGCGGGTACGGGCTATAATTTTCGTCGGGTCGTCTTTATCGAGAAGCATAAGCCCTACGCGATAACACTTGTCGGTCTTGCTTACGCCGTGATAGATTAAAAGCCAACCGTCTTCGGTCTCTATCGGCGGACATCCCGCGCCGACTCTTCCGTTTTCCCACTCTTCTACTCCGGAATAGAGTTTTTCTCTCGTATGCCACTCCATGATATCGTCGCTCGAAGATATCCACATAGAGCGGTCTTCGCCTATTACAGGACGCGAGATACGATAAAATTTACCGTTAATTTTCTTCGGGAAAACGACTACGTCTCTGTCGTCTTCTCTCGCGTCGGTTATCCTGCCCAACCGCTTGTATTCGATAAAATCTTTGGTCGCCGCAAGGTACGTAATCGTTTCGTTCGTCCTTAAAAACCACGGTTCGCTTTCCGCGTGCGGTTTTTTCCACGCCTTCGCCTCTTCCGCTTTTTGCTCGTCGGGAAGCCAATATCTCCCGGGAGCGTATGCGCGCGAAGCGTACGTCATATAGTATACCCCGTCGATGCTGACTATTCTCGGATCTTCAACGCATCCGCCGTCGGCGTCGTTTTCGTCAACGTCGAAAACGGGCTTGTCGCTGCGCCTTTCGAAATGAAATCCGTCGTCGCTCGTAGCAAGCCCCAACCTTATGTTGTGCTTGATTTCGTCGCCGCCCGCGCGGTACACCATTACGAATTTGTTCGTCTTTTCGTCAAACACCGCCGCAGGATTGAGTACGCACAGGTTTTCCCATTGATTGTTCGGATTAGGTTTCAGAATCGGATTGCCTTCATACCTTGTAAATAATTCCACGATAAACTCCTTTCGGTCGCGACCGCATTCGACGATACGACCGAAATTTCTTGATTTTGCTCATTTCTTGCTCCGACATTATAATATATCGACAACGCGTTTATCTATATCATTTTAGCACATAATTTGTTATTAAACTAACAATTTGTAACATTTGACGGGGTTTAGATAGAAAATCTCTAAAAAATAAACGCTTTGCATTGACAAAGCCGTCTTTTTGCCGTATACTTGAATTATGAAATACGGCTTTGAAAACGACAATCTCACGACGAAACGAGTAGAAAAATTTATCGATAAAATATCTTTTTCTTACCATATCAATACTTTCGATTACCCGACGGTGCACGGACATTACGACTACTGGGAATTTACCCTTCTGACCGACGGAAAACTGAATAACGTCCTTAACGATAAAAAAATACCAGTAAACGCGGGGCAAATCTTTTTTTCGACGACGGACGACACTCACTGCCTTAAAAAGGTCGGCGGCGAAAAATTGCGATATATAAACGTCATCGCGAGAGAAGAATCCGTTAAAAATCTCGCTTCGTCGTTTTCGCCCGATTTCTTCGACAAACTCAAAAACATGACCCGAAAACATACGTTTCCGAACGAATTGATAACCCAGATAAACGAAATCATACATCAGGTTTTGCTTCTGTCGGACGACGCAATGGAAGAATATAACGGATTGTTATGCGGAGCGGTTATGATCTTCATGCAGTTTCTGTACAGAAAAAGCGTGGACTATATCGATTACGATAAGCAGTCCGAACAGCCGGAGTGGGTTCAGAAACTCAATAAAGAAATGAAAAAGACGGACTTCTTATCTTATAACGTCGCCGATTTATGTACGATTCTGCACTATTCCCGAATGCAACTTTCGAGAATATTCCATAACAAATTCAACACGACGCCCCACAAATTTCTGATAGATTATAAATTGCGTTACGCGCAAAACCTGTTGATAACGACGGATATGAAAGTAATAGACATCGCCGAATTCGTCGGCTTTACGAATCTTGCGAGTTTCAACACCTATTTCAAAAACGCCTACGGAATCACGCCCGGTCGTTTCAGAAAAAACGCGTAAATCCCCCCGCCGGCGTATTTTCTCGAACGTTGCCGCAAAACGATATCAACGCGGGCTTTACGGTCGATTCAAACGAATATTTCACACCGCAAAAGTATTATTTCAAACGTTAAAAATTAAAAAAGCCGTGTCGGAATTCGGACACGGTAAAAAAATATTAAAATAAATCGCTATGCCGGACAAGTAACCACATAGTGGCGTCGTTCGGACGATTAAGTCTCCCGAACGGCAAAAGTTTATAAAGGTATTTACCGAATCGGAACGAGGCAACGCGAAATAGTTTCGCTCTGGGCAGGACACGCCGCAGACAGTTCTATCACGTCTACCGTTTACACCCATTTAGAGCAATACGAAGACAATCAACTTATAGAAATACAGAAGTTCTCGTATATTCTATAAAAAATTTTCCCAAATTCTTTCCCAAATTTTCGTTATTTGATTATATCCGATAGATATTTTGAATACGAAAAAGGCGGTTTTTAACGCTTTACTCGTTAAAAACCGCCTAAATGGCTGGCAAGTGGTGATTGCGTTTGAACGCCTTTCATATTGTTTTTAGTATTTTTAACGTCATCGAACGTCATTTTCTCTATATCTTTTTCGCCGCGAATATTAAAATACACAATCGTATCGTCGTCGCTGACAAATACCTGACTTACAAGATGATCGATAAGTTGTTTCTGGTAATTTTTGTCGTTTACGTCGCCTTTCAATTTATTTTTTACAATTAAAACTCGTTAAGCAAAAAGCCCATATAAATGGGGATGGTTAGCATTTTTTCATTCCTACCAACATTGTAATCGCCGAGTTTTATTGCCCCTGCAACGTGGTATTTTTCAGGATTGGAAAGAATTGTTTTCGTGCTTTTTGTGTTTCCCGTGGTCGCCTTTACTTCGATTAAAGTTGCTCCGCCTTTATACCTTATTACGAAATCGATCTCAAGTCCCGAATCCTTGTGGTAATAATACAATTTTCTTCCCATTTTGGTAAAGATATCAGCCATAAGATTTTCAAAAATTGCCCCTTTGTAGCCGTATAAATTACCTTGAAGAATGTCAAATTGCGTACCATCTTCCAGCATGCTTACAAGCAATCCGGAATCTTGCATATAAACCTTAAAGACGTCGTCAATAGCATTGCCGTCTAACGGAAGTTCGGGCAAATCCAAGTTATAGCAACGAGCAATAATGCCTGCATCTTCAATCCATTGTATACTTCCTTGAAATTTTGAAGCCGTACCGCCTTTTTTTACAATGGAATATTGAAACTTTTTATTCTCTTTACTAA
>USOJ01000005.1 GCA_900556195.1 uncultured Eubacteriales bacterium | reverse complement strand
CTCTCCCGTTGAAGCGGGAGAGGTGGCACGCGTAGCGTGGCGGAGAGGGGGCGACCTGCCTAGGGGGCTTCGGCTTCGCCTCAGAATGACACTTATATCAAGTAGGTCATTGCAATGAGGCTTCGTAAGCCGAGCGGGTTGCGTAAGGATGAACGTTCTTCGCGTTTACGCCGAACCACTCGCTCGCGTTGGCGACGGTACATTTATTCGACGAACCGTCCGTCGCAAGTCCTCTTATGCCGATTACCGCTAAACCGTCGAAATAAATATTCGTTTTAGCGTTCGGCGAATATATCTTGCCGAGCGCGCACGATAAGTTATAATTCTTGACTCCCGTCGCCGTCGGATCGGCAGCCACCGTATTTACGATATAAATTTTATCGATTTCTGCGTTGGCAGAGCCTATTTTACCGAGCAGAAGCGAATTTTCGCAAGTCTGTTTGTTATCTTCCCAACTCGTAAACGCGGCTTCGACGTCTACGTTTTCGATCCTTCCGCCGAAAGCGTTCGCGCAAAGAAATTGCGATTTCGTTTCTTTCGCTTCGCCTTTAAGCGTCAGATTTTTAATCGTTGCGCCGTTGCCGAGCCTGTATATCAAAGCGCCGTCGGCAAGCGTAACGAAATTCGTTATTTTATGGTTTCGTCCGTCGAATACGCCCTTGAAAACGTATTCGTTACCGCCGTAACCTATCGAATATTCTTTCGACCATTCTTCGGTAAGCGTTATATCCGCGCACAGCATAAAATATCCGTAATACGCCTTTTCGTAGTCGTTCGCGACTAAATAATCGTTGAGCGATAAGAGATCGGTCTGACCGGTAATCATCTTGCCGTATACGGTTACTTCTAAAAGCGTATCTTTGCCGTCCGCCGTAACTAAATATTGCCTGGGTTTATCCGAAGCGTCGGATTTGGTATACGACAGTCTTCCGTCCGTCAATCCGTCTGCGACTTTCCCGTAAAGGTCGGTAACGCTCGTGATATTCTGCGCGAAAGATAACGAAACTCCGGTTTCGACGTCGGTGTTAATCGGAAGATATTCCGCAGTCTTTTTACAATTATTACAGGTTGCGACGCCGTTCGCGACGTTGAAATCGTGTCCGATTGCAGGGCTGGTTACCGTCATCTTTCTGCCCGCAAAGTTATACACTTTTACTCCGCTTTGCGTACAGGTTGCCGCCTGCGAAAGCGGGTCGTCTTTCAATTCGTCCGGATCGAGCATAATAGCCCTTACGGTATTGATCTGATTTTGAGTAACCCCCGCGGAAAGCAGATAATTTTCTATTTTATCGGCAAGCGTTTCGCCCGTATACGACTGCATTGCCTTATTGAGTTTACCCCACGCAACGTAGTTGGACTTGTCATTCTGATACACTCCCGTATCGTCGAAACCCGAGGCGTCGGACTTAATCGCGCTGCGAAGTCGCGGTCCCTGTCCGCCGAAAGAGGTGAGTTCGAAGTCTTTGGTAAGATTGCGATAACTTACGCCCAGAAGTCCGCTTATCAGATAAGCGAGAGTTCCCGTTCTGTCCGCGCCGGCGTTACAATGGAAATATATCGGATAGTTGTTTTCGTCCGCAAGAACGTCGAAAATCCGTCTGAACGCCTCTTTACTGCCCGTTAACGCGGGGTCGTATTGGCTAAGCGGTATTTTATAATAATTCGCCGTCGGGTCGAATTCGCATTCGGTCTGCCCGTTGTCGTCGCTGCCGCGCAGGTCGATTTCGGTTTTTATGCCGAGATCTTCGCGCATGGTCTTTTTGCCCGCGTCCGTTATGCCGGGAGTACCTCTTGTATTAAGTTTCGCCCCGCGATAGATTTTACCGTAAACGACTTTATCGTTATTCTCGGTAGTCCAACCGCCGAGGTCGCGGATATTTCTCGCGCCCGCCACGTTGATATTACGCAAAAACGTCTTATCCGTGGTTATCGTTCCGCGTTCGGTCGCTTTGCCGCTGTTATCCGAGATTTCGTAGTAATAAACCGTATCGGGGATAAGCGTTCCGCCTAAAACGAACTTGCCGTCGGAATTTACACGCAATTCACGCGAGTTTTCGAGTTTATCGTTATCCGCGTATTTAAGCGAATAAGCAGACCCTTTCGGCGTTATGGTAAGCGTGGCTTGCGTATCGTGCGACGAATTGCGATTCGGGTATATTATATCGAACTCCTCTTCGTCGGTTTCGGCGGCAAGATAACTCTTTACCACGTTATCCGACAAAGTAATCGTATAGGTATTATCCGAAAACTTCGGTTCTTCGCTCGGCTCGGGGTTGTCGGGATCGGGATTTTCCGGATCGGGTTTTTCCGGCTCGTCGGGGTCGGGTTTCCCCGGCTCCGGTTTTTCCGGCTCCGTCACCGAGCCTGTATTCGACTTCCCTTTGCACGCGCTCGCCGCGGGAACCGCGGCAAGCATAGTTATAACGAGCAAAATCGTGATAATTTTTTTGAGTAAACCGTTCATTATTTAGTCTTCCAGGTTATAGTGCCCGCAGCGGCGTCAACCGTCCAGAAATTCGTATTCCAGTTATTTGCGGGGAACGCAACGCCGTTGGTCGAGCCGTCGTCTGAATAGTTGACGTAGATGCCCGCTTTCGCGCCGTTATTCCACGACCATGCCGCGTCGCATACGATATTAAATCTCAGACCCGAAGAATCGGAGGCTGTTTTAGACCCTTCTTTGGCTTTATTTGCTCCGATAACCGCAACGTTTTTAAGATCGGACGCTTTGTCTATATTGCCGAATAACGCTCTGACTTTAACGTCCGGCTTCTCCCAGAACCCTACTGCGGTATCGTGTGTGGCAGATAAATCGACTACGACGTTCGTCATCGTAACCACGGCAGGCGCGTTATCTTTACTGAAGAACGTAGAAGTATAATATCCTGCCCAACCGCCGCTGACTATATTCGTCAAAGCCGCATACGACGCAGGACCGGCTTTGGAGTATTTTACGTAAACGTTTTCAAGCGTTCCCGTACCCGTATAAGTAAGACCGCAACCGGTAGATAACGCCAGATCGGTAAAGGAAATATTTTTTATCGTTCCGCCGTTTAACGTATCGATAAAACCAGAAGAACTTCCGACTTTTGCTACGCCTACGGCATCGAGAGCGTAACCAGCGCCGTCTAACGTACCTTTGAATCCGTATTTTACGCCGAACCGATAATCGGCATCGACGGACGACTCCGTCTTTCCCGTATACCAGTTACCGACTTTTATATTCGCGCCGAGGCGGTAATAGCCGCCGCCCTGCATGGTTTCGGTGTCGGTATAATTTTTAATCGCGCGGAGTTCGTCAAGCGTACCGATCGTTTTCGTTACGACGAGTACGGGCGCGCTTATAAGTTTACCCGCGCTTGCGATTTTAATCGAAAGCGTTCCGTTGCCGTATACGGTAACGGGAATATTTTTTGCGTTGAACGACAGAATTCCGTCCGCTATCTCGCCCGTCTGAACGCTTACGTTTCCGATAGTAAGAGGTACGTCGGTCGCGCTGCCCGTATAAACCGACCTTAAATCGATTTCTACGTTTTTATCTGCTGCGGCAATCGTTCCGTTAGATACGGATGCGTTCAGATCGATGGTCGTAGCAGTTTCTAACTCTATGCGTTCAAGCGGTTGCGCGACGGTAACCGTTACTTCTTCCGCGTTGGCGTAGTCGAAGATATTTCTTGCGTAGATTTTGAAAGTCGCGCCTACGGAAACGCCGTTATCGGGTACGGTTACGACGCCGTTTTCAAACGTTACGCCTAATCCTACGGCGTCGTCGCCGAGAGTTATTACGTTAAGCGCGAGCGGCGCGAACGTTGCCGAAGAACCTAATTCGATTTCGGTTACCTTTTCGGCAAAACCTTTGGCGGAAGGCGCGGTATATCCTTTGAAGAAAGGTACGCTGCCCTCGGACTTGGTTATCCAGCAATCGCCGTCCCAACCCGCGGTCGGAACTGCCGTTCCGTTAGTCGTCCCGTCGGTCAGCACGATATAAACGGACTTGGATTGATTGGTTACGTAATCGGCGTATTTTTCGGGTATGCCGTAGACTACCGCGTTAGCAATCTGCGAAGCGTCCGCAACGGAAGCGAATAAGCAAATCTTATCGCCCGTCGTATTCGGATTGTTCTTGATCTTACCGTTGAAATCGACCGTTACGTTTCTTATCGTTCCGTTATTGGTCTGATATACGCTTCCGAAAGTAGCCATATAACGCTGACCGTCGCAATCCATATTGCTATATTGAACGTAAACGTTTTCGATCGTACCCTGGTTGGAAGCGACTATCGAGTTGCTGCCGGAAAGGTTTACTTCGGTGAACGCGACGTTTTTCAAGGTCGCGCCGGATGCAATCTCCTGAATAAAGCCCGCTTTATCCCACTTTTGACCCGTTACGCCTTTAACCGCATAGCCGTTACCGTCGAGAACGCCTTCGAGAGTCGCCCTTTTCGCGGTAAACGCGGTCGTGACGGTTACGTCGTTTTTAAGAACGTAATAACCTTTTACGGTTCCGCTTGCGAAAGTATTAAATAACCCTTCGCCGTCCGAAACGTAGTTGAACGGCTGAACTTCTACGTCTACGTAGTAGAGCGTGCCGTCTATTTCGGAGAAAATCGTGAACGTAATCGCGGTCGATTTTTCCGCGTAAGCCGAAAGATCGAGTTTAATTTTATTATTGGTTACCGTTACGCCGTCGGTTTCGGTCGAGCCTTGGCGAACCTTTACCGCGGCGGCAAGATAATCGGCCGCGAATGCAAGGTCTACTTCGGCGTCTGCTTTCGCCTCGGCAAAAATAACGTCGGACGTTACGGGAGCCTCTTCGGCTTTTATAATCCTTACGGATGCGGTTGCTTCGCTGCCGTCGAGATAAGACTTCGCGCGGACGGTGATCGTTCCGTTTTCCGCTTCGCCCGTAACTTTAATCGTGTTGCCGTTTAATTCGATACCGGCGGGGGCGAATCGTCAATCGACAACCCTCCGTACTTATGGCTTATCGAAAGCGTAGCCGACATACCGCCGTAAAGTTTTTCGGGCGCGCCCGAAAGTTGGATCGCGGCGGTGTTTTCACAAAGCGCGTTATAGTAATTTTTAAGGAAAGGTACTCCGTTGGTCTTTTCCCACTCTTCGCCGAAGTTGGCGATTGCCGACGAGAACTCGTCGACCATCTGCTTATACGACGAAGCCGTAAGCGAACTTCCGGAGGTCTGCGCGGCGTAAGCGTTATCGGTTAAAACGACGAGATTTTCTACGTTTTTAGTATTCGTACCGATATGAAGAACTTTTTTCGCAACGGCGGACGGATGAATTTCCGCGCCGATGGCGTCTACGAAGCAATCGACTACTCTGCCGTTACCGTTATCGGTATACGGGTAGAACGCGCCCATTGCTCTCGGCAATTGTCCGCCGGCGTCCTGAGTTTCTTTACCGATGCCCAAAAACTTGAATTGAATACTAACGTTTTCGATCAGTCCTCCGCCGAACGAGGTGATAAAACCGCTGTTTTCGTGAAGACCCGCATTCGTGAACGAGATATTTTTTACAACGCCGTCGTTGTTCATATATCCGACGAAACCGCCCGAAGCAGTGCCGCCGTCGCTCTTTTTCAATCTGCCTTTTACGGCCATTCCGTCGACGTTGTAACCTTTGCCGTCGAATACGCCCTTAAAGCCGAATCTCGCCGTATTCTGCCAGGTGTTGTCTTTTATGACTTCGAGATTTTTCGTATACACTTCGTCGCAATCGGTAGGCGAAACGTATTCGCCGTTATATTCTATATTTGCGCCGAGCGCGAAATAACCGTCAAGCGCGGCCGTGGAATCGAAATTGCCGTTCGTTCTCGCAATATTGCCCCAGGCGTCCATATCCGCTTTGGTCTTTATAACCATCGTATAGACGTCCGCTTTCACGGCGTAGTCGTAATTCGCGGTGGAAATAACCAGATCTTTACCGTCGCCGAGATACTTCGATCCTTTGGGGAACGAAGACGCTTCAAGCGTAACTTTTCCGCCGTCGCATGATTTTAAGACGTTTACGCCGTTATACGTTACCGAAACGACCGCGTCTTTCACCTCTTCGGGCAAGTCGAGTTCGATTCCGTGTTCTATATCGATAACGGGTCTGTAATCGAGATTCATCACCGCTTTAAGAACGCGGATATAGAGTTTTACGCCTGCCGTTCTGCCGTCTGCGGCGGTATACGTTCCCGTAAGAATCGTTTCGCCTACGCCTTCGGTCTTAAAAGTATAGATTTTGCCGTCTTTTTTCTCAAACGAGGCTACGAATTCGTCGTAGTCGTTGTCGTCTTCGTCCCACGAAATTTCGACTTCGCCGTAATCGGTTACGCCGTCGGTCGCGACGAAAGTAAGATCTTCCGCCGTTTTAAGCCCGTCGTAGTCCGCAGTACAAAGAGTTACGGAGTAGCCGCCTTTTTCGGCGGTAACGTTCCCTTCGGGTATAAGCGCGATGCGGCGTTCGACTACGGTCATTTTAACCGCTTTATTCACGTACTTCCCGTTGACGGTTGCCGAAACGGTGTATTCGGTTTCGCCTTCGGCGGTCGCGGTAACCGTTACCGCGCCGTTCTTGCCGCCTGCGACCGAGCATATTCCTTCGGCTGCGCCGTCCGCCAAAGTCCATACGAAATTTACTTTGGTATTATCGTATTCCTTATCTCCGTAATAAACGGTTACCCGCCCTTCGTATACGTCGCCCGTTTCGAGCGTCAGATCGCCGAACGCAAGGCTCGGAGCGGCGTCCGGATCGTAAATCGGATCCGTTTTACCTTTATCGTTCGTCTTGGTCGCGCAACCTGCAAAGCAAAATACGCTTATCGCAAAGAAAACGAGTAAACTTATTATAATATTACGTTTTTTCATTTCCCTACTGTCCCCCATTTTATTCAACGCCCCATTCGTAGAACGGTCTGCCGGCGTCGGTTATCTTGAAGTGTTCCTGTTCGGTGGTGTTGCCGAGATTTTTGAAATCGTCTGCGAACGCCTGTCTTGCCGCCTTGAGTTCTTCCGCCGACGTGAACGAATCGGGATAGTGCTGGCAAAGCACGAATCTCGGGAAAAGTTCTTCGATTAAGAGATGCTCGTACAAAGCGTCGTATCTGTCTTTGTTCGTCTCTTTCAAAGGTTCGATTTCCGCGTAAGCCTGCGCGAATATATCGAGATAATATCTGATTGCGTCTATCGGCCAGAGAGAATCGTCGGAAATCGTTTCCGCCTGTATGTTACCCGTTACGAAACTTTCGTTGACCTGCATATTGTAGGTGATAAGGTCGAAATATTTCGTCATATACGGTTCGGCTTCGCCGAAATAATACTTGAAGAATTTGTTTTTGAGTTCCTGATAGTTTACGTTTACGTCAAACAACGCTTTACCTATTATATAGTCGCGGAGTTTGTTGAACGCGGGAATATTCTTGTTCTCCCACGTGCCGTTCATAAACATATAGTTTCCGTTGATTTCTTTGAAAAAGCGGAGTTGTTCGACGAGTTTGCTGTAATTGTTATAGGGGTACAGATAATTATGGAAGTTCATCTGGTAGCCCCAGAGATACAAGTCGCCCTTAAGACCTGCCCACGCTTTTACCGAAGCCGCGTACATTTCGTTTTCGGGTTCGTAGAAAGAGTGCAGCCAGTTAGCCGACGACGGAGCGAATTCGTAAGCCACGTGTTCGCCGCATACGAGCATTACGGGGTTGTTTTCTTCGTCTACCGCCAATATCGCCTTGCCCTCTTCGTCGAAATCGCAACGCTGAACGGGTACGCCGTCGCCGTTTTCGTCGTAAACGAATTTGGAACCGTCTTTCTTCGAGGGGGAGTTTATACCCTGACCGTAAGAAAGCACTACTATACTGTAAACTCTTTCCGTTCCGCTTTCGGCGTAACGTCTGTCCATTTCCGCCGCAACGTCGTTGGAAAGCGCGACCATCGCGCCGGACATCGATCCGCCGTAATATTCGAAACTTTCACGGCACGCCGCGCAAGTACATTTACCCGTAGTATTGTTACCCGTAACGTCGTTCGGGCTGATACTTATAATGGAAGTAAGATCGTTTTCGGCAAGTTTTGCGATAAACGTGGTGGCAAGGTTATCTACCATAGCCGCGTATTCTTCTTTATCGCCGTGCGCCGTGAAACACGGCTGACCGATTACCTCCTCGATGCCGCGTTCGTCTTTGACGACCGCTTTGTCGGAAGAGAACCACTTCGGGTGCTTTTCAAACATCTCCGAATACCAGTCGGCGTTTTTAAGAGCGTTCTCGCCGGCAAGGTAATAATAGAAATTGTGTACGCTTCCGCCTTTCGACATAGAAAACTTCGGGTCGGTCATAGTATACGCCATACCGAATTTTTCGTCTTCGCTTATGGTCTGGTTGCCGGGCATACGGTATTCGTAGTCGGGGCGTTCGGTTATATCCATTTGCGGAAGAACTTTACCGTCTTTTTCGAATATATACATATCGTCTGCGAAGAGATCGAAACCGAAAACTTCGCGCAGTATAGCCAGAGCCGCCGTCTGCGCCGCGCTCGGCGTGTAAAATCCGACGTAAACGTCGTCGCCGACCGTCTTTATACGGTAACCTGCCGAACCGAGCGTGGAAAGAGCCGGGACCTCTACCCCTTTGCTTTCGAGAACGTCGTTAAGGCCGAAAACTATATATTTCCCGTTATCCGGGTTACACGTTCCGCTTCCGTCGATCTGAAGGTTCGCCCCCGTCGCTTCGTTTATATATTTCACGAGCGACCCCGCCGCCTTTGCGTAATTGCCGGTCGTTACTATAGAATAATTCGTCTTTCCGTTCACTACGAAGTCGCCTACGGGATTGTTCCAGTCTACGCTTACGTCGTGAAGTCTGTTGACGTCGCTTACGAGGTGCTCTTCCGCCGCCTCGACGGGATCGCCCTTCGGTTTTGCCGTCGTCTTCTGAGACGATGACGACCCGCCGCAACCGACGGCGGTGGAAATCGCCATCGTAAGAGCGGTCATTGCTATCAAAGATTTATATTTTTTCATCTGCTTTCTCTCCTTATCTTACGGTAACGACCCATTTAAGTACGGCCGCGTTGTTCGGGGTGTCGGCGTCGGCGGTTTCGCCCAAAATAACGTCCTGCGCGTATACGACGAAGGTATACTCTCCCTTGATCCTCGCGATTACCGAGTTGGCGTCGCCTTCGAGTTCGACGAGTTGTCCGTACGGATTTATAACGTACTTCCAGACGAGAATTCTGCCCGACGCGGTAAGGTTATCCGAAACCGTGAAGTCGGGCATTACGATTACGTCGCCGACTTTTGCCGTCTTCGTGCCGTTATTCGTGAATTTAATCGTCGGAGGAAGGTCGTCGGGTACGTCGTAAGTTATTTCGAATTCGTTTTCCTGCTCTTCTTCCATCCAGCCTACGGTTTTTATAAGGTATACCACCTTATATTGACCGTACTTGCCCGCTTTGATTTCGTAAACTTTATCGGGAATCACGTTTTGCATTTTTTTGCCTTTAACGTCGCTCACCACCTTGCCGTCGGGATCGTAAACGGTGAACGAAACTTCGGTTTCGGGCGCGTAAACGTCCGAACCTTCGGCTATATTCGTAACGAAGGTACGCCCTTTTTTAACGCTTCCGCCGTAGTTGCCGTAAAGAAGCAATGAGGGGGCTTCGTTATCGCGGTTGGCGTACGAAACGACGTTTCCGTTTACGTTCTCGATTTTATATCTCGCGTTCGCCTTATTAGCGAGCGTGTTTACCGAAAGGTAAATTCTGCCCGACGGGAACCCTGTGAATTTTTCGCCGTTTTCGTATTGAGAAAGGCTTACGAAAACCGAAACGTCTTCGGTCGTGAGCGAAACGCTGCCCGCTTCGTAACCGAGCGTGAATATGTTGCCTTTTGCGAGATTAAAGTCCGCGCTGTATTCCTTAACGCCGTGATTTACCTTTTTCGAATTTACGCCGAGCGTTACTTTGACCGATTTGGAATAATCCGCCGAATCGGTAAGGATAAATTCGAACGCCGAGAAGTTCGTCAGACCGTTTACGGTCGAAAACTGAACTTCGAGTCCTTCGGCGATAAGCGGATTTGCGAAAAACCAGCCTGCCCTGTCGGAGTCCGCTTTTACGACGGAAGCGACGCCGCCTCGTCTGTATTTTTCGCCGTTTTCGTCGTTATACGACATCTCCGTATCGCCTACGAAATATTTATAACCGTATACTTTCCCGTTTTCTCTCGCGATAATCGCCGGGATTTTTACCGTTTCGAAAGCGGTATTTCCGCTGTAATAAGTAACTTCGACTTCGTCGCCGTCGTTTCTTACTTCCGGAATAAAACGGCTGCCCGCTTTATAAATCTTTTCGCCGTTCGCATCCTTTACCTTAACGTCGGCAAGGACGGTTTTATGTTTGCCCCCCGCGTAGTCGTCCGCGTAGAGTTCCGGAAGCGTATATCCCGAACCGGATATAAACGCCATGGGCAGAGTCGCTTCGTTTGAAAACACGGGCGCGCCCGAATAAGCCGCCGTGACTTCGTAACTGCACGCGGCAACCTGACCTAAATAATCCGTAACGGTGTAAGTTACGGTATACTTACCCGCAACCTGAGGAACGAACGAATCGTCTATTTCCGTAACCGTCTTACCGAAAGTTACGGTTTTTACGACGGCAAGATTACCGCTGCCGCCGCTCGTTACCGGCTCTTTTACTTCGGTCGCAACGCCCAAAACGGCTGTTTTCGCCGCGTCCGTCGGAACTTCCGCGGAAATTTCCGGAACGTTCTTCAGCGCGCGTACGGACTTCGTTACGACGCTGTCGTTTCCGAACCCGTCGGTCGCTTTATACTCTATCGTATAATACCCCGGTTTAGAAGGCTTGAACTTGCCGTCTTTAACGCCGATCGTAACGGGGTTTTCTTCGCCGTAACCGTAGAAAACGGTAGTCGTAACTTTCGCAACGCCCGTGTATTCGTCGCGCGCCGTTGCCGCGGGAACGGAATATTCCGTTCCTACCTGCGCGACCGGCATTTCGTCGTATTCGGTATCCACCTTTATATTCGGACCTTTGGAATCGACGAAATTATTGCTTCGAAGGGTTTCCGTATCGGTACCGGCAACGTAAAGAATACAGAAATTAGCGGAACTCGCGTTATAAAGCGCGCCGCTTATCGACATTCTGACCTTTCCGCTGGGAAAGCCGTTCCACGTCTTTCTGTAATAAGTCGGATCGTCCATATCGGCGATAAGTACGTCCTGCGCGTAAGCCTGATTTGTCGCCGCGTCGTACGAAAGCGTAAACGACACGGTATCGGGCGCGACGTTATAGGCGGGGCCGCTCCAAGCCGTCTGCCTCTGCGCTCTGAACGACGTGTTTTCCATAACCGAACCTACGCCGTCGTTTACGTGCAGACCTTTATTCTTTTCGTAGCCGACCATATCCTGACCGTTGCCGCCCGCCATTGCAAAGCAAACGCCGAAACCCGACTGATCGGATATATAGCGGTTGACGTGAAGACGAAGGTATACCGAATCGTCTTCGGAATCGGTCAGAGTAACCACGAATCTGCTGAAATCGGGAGTGCCTTGCTGATCGGGGGTTATAAACGCCCTGATAAGATAATCCGATTTCGTTATATCCGAAACGTCTATAAGGTTCGAAAACGTAAGCGTGTCTTTATTCGCAAGTCTTACGATAAGACCGTCCGAGTCCGCCCCGTATTTATCGTAGTGTCCGTATTCGACGGAACTGTTCTCCGTTCCCACCGCATACGCCTTCCGTTCTACTTCGAAAGTTTCGCTTTCGCTATAATGTTTACCGTTTATTTCGGCGTAATAGTTTACCGTGTAAATTCCGAAAACGTCGGCGGTAATCGTCGTAGCCGAAGTTACGCTGCCGTCGGGGAAAGTAACGTACGCCGTAGCGGTTTTACTCGTACCGTTCGCGGTAACCGTCCTTTCGGGAACGGTGACCGTCGCGCCGTACGAATACGTTTCCGCAAGCGTGATTTCCTGCCAGTCTGCAGCCGAAACCGAAGTTTTCGCAAACTTCGCGCCGAACGCGCCGAACGCGACCGTAGCCGCGCAGGCAAACGTAAGAATCAGTCGTTTTTTGATTTTCATCTTTTCCTCTTTTTTTGTTATTTATTATAATGTCCGTCAGCCTTTGATGCCGCCGATAGACAGGTTGCCGAGTAACTTTTTGTTAAACGCTATAAATAATATCATTACCGGAAGAAGCGCCATCCACGAAACCGCCATACGACCCGGAGTCGTGCCGAACGGTTCGTCGGATTGTCTTCTCAGATCGAACACGAACGCGGCGAGCGTGGGGTGTTCGGGAACGTAGACCATAGGAGTCTGATAATCGTTCCAGTAAGTAATGAAACTTATAAGCAGTATCGTAAGGAACGTGTTTGCCGCTATCGGAAGATATACGCGAAGCATTATGGCAAAGTCGCCCGCGCCGTCTATTTCCGCCGCTTCGGCGTAGGTTTTTGGCGTTGCCTTGAATATATCGTAGAACACGAGAAAGTATATTCCGAGGAAACTTGCCCTCATTATGAGCATACCCCACATACGGTCGTACAAGCAGAGTCTGATCGACATCTGCAATTCCGCCGCCTGGTTACCTATAATCGGCACTACCATTACGACGAGTACCGTGGCGTAAACTATTTTCGAAAATTTACAGGGGTATCTCGCGCAAAGATACGCCACCACGCACATTACTACGGTGTTTACGAGCGAACACCCTACCGCGTATACTATCGTGTTCCATATAATCGCGCCTCTCGAAACCCGCGTGTTGGTCAGAAAGGTTTCCATAGACGCGTCCGTCCACGCCGCTTTTATCGTTTCCAACGTCCACGGTTTAGGGAATCCGACTTCGTTTTCGCCGAAATCGAACGAGCCTTTGAACGCCGTCATGAGCGACCAGCCGAGTATGGTTATCAGAATCAGACAATAAACGGTAAGAAGCACGAGCATTACTACCGTAAGAACGGAGAATTTACTTCTGACGTCTTTAACTTTCATCTTGGTTTTAGTCATAGTCTTATTCTCCTTAATCTTCGCTCGGCCCGAATTTTTCGAGCAACCACCTTACGAGGAAGGTAACGGGTATCGCCACGACCGTGGTCATAAGCCCGAGCGCGGCTATCGGCGGGTATTTCGTTACGTCGCCGTGCGCGTTTTCGAGTCGTTTGTACATCAGGAAGCCTACCGTTGCCGTATCGGGGTTTACCGTATACTCGAAGAACGAAAAGTTATTGATCTGGTTGGTGAAAATGCTCGCTACGCCCGTAACGAGGAATACGGATACGACGGAGAACGCCTGCGGAAGTACTATACGGAAGAATTCCTGAAAAGAATTCGCCCCGTCGAGTTCTGCCGCCTCGATTACGTCCGGGGATATGTTCGCCATTTTATTGGAATACATAAGCACCGTCGTTCCGAAACCGACGAACAGGTTATAAATCATAATCGTCGCGTAACGCGTTTTATCCGACGTAAGCAGCGGATCGGTAAGTTCGTCCACGTGGAACCATTTAACCCTCATCGCCTGAACGACGTAATCGGTAAAGTTCTGATATATGGTAACGAGAACTATCGACATTATGATCGACGGCAAAAAGAGCATAAAGCGGAATATCATCGCGCCGGGCATCTTCTTGAAGATGTAGTACGAGAAAAACAGTCCGAGCGGAACGCTTACGCAAAGCGTGATCAAATACGATTTTATCGATATTTTAATCGCGTTCAGAAGTTCCGTACGGTCGCCGGAAAGCGAAAACCATGTCGTAAAATTCTTCAACGTCCAGGAAAAATCCCCCACCCTGACGGATCTTATGTTCTGAAACGCCATCAGAAACGAGTTGAAGTTTACGATAATGTAAAATACGACGAATTGTAATACCGGTATAGCCATAAACCCGACGTAAAATACTACGCTTTTGGGGCTTTTGAATACCTTGTCTTTTATCTTAGTCATCATTCTCTTCTTTTTTCGGATTTCGGAGGGCGGCGGGATATTCTGCCGCCCGTCTGATTTTCGTTTTTATTTCCAGTTAAGGTTATCTCTCAACGACTTGTAATATTCGTTGAACCACGTCGCCGCGGAAGTCTTCTTTTCTCTGATGACTTTCGCGGGGTTTTTGTAAACGCTGCCGCTTATGGTAGTCTGATATACGATATCGTATTTAAGTTTATCGTTGTTCGCGTTATAGAATTTGCCGCCCGAGAATTTGTATATGACGTCCGCGCCCTTGACGTAATTGATTACGCTCTTCG
Source organism: uncultured Eubacteriales bacterium (assembly GCA_900556195.1). Classification (GTDB taxonomy): domain Bacteria; phylum Bacillota; class Clostridia; order Christensenellales; family Borkfalkiaceae; genus UBA10281. The sequence goes on along the minus strand of USOJ01000005.1, from coordinate 1,629 downwards.
TAAAGTAGGACATATCGGTCATATCCGACGGTTCGATGTCGTATTTGTATCCGCGGAGCGTACCCGTCGATTTGGTGAACGCGACGAGTTGTTCGTCTGTGGAAATGAACTTGATAAATTCTTCCGCCGCGCGTTTTCTCGTGCCTAAACCGCTCTTCATACATACGAACGTTTTAAGGTAATCGGAGTAAACGGGCTTTTCGCCTACTTTGTTTTCGTCGGCGTGCGGAAGAGGCATCCAGCCGAACTTTCTCGAATTGGCGGAATATTCGTTTCCGCCGTTCTTAACCATATTTTCAAACGCCGCTTTCGCCTCGGTCTGCCACCACGGGCCGTCTACGAGCATAGCCGTCGTCTTCTTTTCTTTACTGAGTCTGGTACCGTACATAAGGTAATCTCTCTGGTTATCCGTGTGAGTATAAGAAATCGTGTACGCCTTTTTATTATACCAGCCGTTTTTCTGCTGCATGATTTCGCTCAAAAATTTATAAGCGTAATATTTGCCTGCCTGACGGGCAAGTTCATAGCCGTTGGCGGTAGTGATTTCGGTTTCGGGAAGTTCGGTAACGTTGCCGTTACCGTCAACCTCTATAAGGTCGGTAGCCTTGACGGGAGTTTCGACGCCTTCGTTGAAACCGTAGTTAAGCATCATCTGATCTATACCTTCGTAACCCGCGACGAGGTTGTCGTAAAGGTTGAGAAGGTGGTGTTCGTAATATTTACCGGGCCAGCACAGCGGAGTCTGACCGGTATACGTCTTGATATAGGCGCAAAGTTCGTAGAATTGGTCGTAAGTCGCCGGCAGACCGTCGTCTAACGAGTAATCGACGTTCGTCTTTTCGTCGTAACCCGTTCTGCCGTCGGGTCCGGAACTCTTGACCGCGGTCGTATTGTCTTCGCCGATTATTTTTCCGTTCTCGTCGAAATAATATCCCATTTTATCGAAAAGATCGACGTTGTATACGATACCGTAAGTGCCGTAGTAGTGCGGAAGCGCGTAATACTTACCCGTCGTATCTCCGTTTTGTTTAACTGCAAAATAATTTTGCTGCTGATCGGTAAGTTTATCTTCTATGGTTCTGCTTTCGCCGGGAAGCGTGGTTTTTACGATGCCGGTAAGATCTTCGAGAGTTCCGTCGAGAAAATTATAGTAGTTCTCGTTTTCGAAGAAGAAAATATCGTATTGACTCTGGTTCATCTTCGTCGTGGTCCAACTCGACATATCGCCCGCATGCCATACCTGCACGCCCTTCTTGCCCTCTTCGAGAGGAACGTTTGCGTACGCCTTCTCGAAAGCCTCTTCGTAATCGTATATCCAGTCCTCGCCGTAGCCCGCTTTGTAAAGGTATACGTTGATCTGCGTTTTGGAAGAGTCGTATTTCTTGCCGTCTCTGCGGACGTACAGACCGCTCTCTTCTTTCTTGGACTTGCCGCTGCAGGAGGCACCGACGCCGACGCCGAGAACGACCGTTGCCGCAAGCAACGCGCTGATGAGTCTTTTTGCTTTTTTCTTCATAAACTTTCCTCCGTTTAAGAAAACTTGTTTTTTGCCTTTTTATTTTTTTTGCCGCTAAACGATTCTTCTCGTCGTCAGACGAGAAGAGGGGTACCCCTCTTCTCGTCGTCAGA
>USOJ01000004.1 GCA_900556195.1 uncultured Eubacteriales bacterium | reverse complement strand
TATGCCCGAAGCCCCGACGAAGGCTGCGACTGCGGAATACACTTATACGTTTGACGGTTGGTACAACGCGGCGGAAGGCGGCGAAAAAGTAGAAGACTTTACCGTAAAGGGTAACGCGACGTATTACGGTCGTTTTACGGCGGTGAAAAATAAATACACCGTTAAATTTATCGACGGAAACGGCGAAGAAATGACCGAAAACGCGCAGACTCTGGACTACGGTTCGGAAATCGAATTGCCCGTCGAGCCGACTGCCGAAAGCGGATATTATTTCGTCGGCTGGAAAACCGAAGGCGGAAAATTCTGGCAGGAGTCCGACGTACTTGAAAAGAACGAAACTTTAACCGCTACGTTCGAAAAGTACTTCGGCGCGATTCTCGAAGAAAACGTTTACAACGGCGGCGTGGCTCAAGACGCTTCCGAAGTAAAAAGACTCGGATTCGTAAAAGTTTTCGACGTATCGGCTCTCGTATTGACCGAAAATGAAGGGGAAAAAATAATCCCGTATATTCACGGCGGGGGAAAGATATCGGCAACCGACATATCCGCGTATAAGTCGGCTAAATTCGCCATTAAATCCGAAAACGGATTCAGACTGGGTACCGCAGCCGTTGCCACTAAGGGCTGGTGTATATTTACTTTAACGCAAAACGCCGAAGGCAACTGGGATATAAGCGTTACGAACGAACTCGGCGAAGTGATCGGCGGAGCGCAGAACGTGCCGGGCAAAAGCGTTAAAGAAATCACGTGGCAGAACCGTACCAGCGGAACCGAATTCAATCCCATGGGTACTTCGAAAGACACCGTGCTTAAGGTATATTCAACCGAACTGCGCGTTGAATTGGTCGGCGAAAAAATCGTCGATTCGTTATTCGTAGGCGCGACAAAAACGGATTACGTCAACGGTTACGAAAGCGCGTATCACCACGTCGAAACTTACGAAGAAAGCCGTAAGAGTACTGGCGGGAAAAAGACCGTGTGGGCGAAAATAAACGACGTTGACGTTTCCGAATATAAACAAATATTCTTCAGACTTTATGCGGTAAGATCGTCCTGGATATTGTTTAACGGTTGGGATACTTATTTCGATAACGGAATAGTCGACGTTAAATTGACGAGAATCAATGCGGTTCGTTGGACGGTAGAAGTAAGCGGAACCGGCGCAAAAGGAAATTCTGCCACATTCACTCGCGCCGGCAATAATCTTAAAGATCTTCTCAAAATGGAATTTGATATGCGTGCCGTTCCCGATTATGACGACTGCGTACCGTCCGAAGTTATAATCAGCGAAATTCGCGGAATTAAAGCCACCGAACAAACGGCTTTCGGCGGAGTTAAAATCGATGATTGTGTTTTAGGCAAAGGACATAGTAATACCCTGACTTTTATTGAATCTGAAGAAACTGCACCGAAAGGTTTTGAACAAGTATACGAATTAGAACAAACCGCCACCATCGGCGACGAGATATCCCACACCGACTTTACGGGGTACGCCGCTATAAGTTTTGCGATTAAGTCTACGGGTAAATTTACTATCGATATCGCAAGATATGCCGATCCCGCAACTTTGGTTTCGGATAGTTGGATTTATTTTTACGCCTTTGAGAATGAAGGCGGCGAATCGTGGAATATAGTCGTTATTTACGACGGCGGGGTTGTAGCGGATTATTCGCTTAGCATTTCCGATTTCTCTATAAAAGGCGTAGTTACCGCCGCGAACTTGTTCTGGCATCGTCCGGGTCATGGTATGACGATAGAATCCAACGACGGAAACGCATTCATGACATATTGTACGGAAATGAGAGGCATTTTGAATGCCGAAGCGTGATAGTTAAATCGTTACGGATTAAAAACGTTACAAAACAAAAAATATGATTTATCGGCGGGATGAAACCGCAAAAGATTCATCCCGCCGAATAAAAACAAAGAGAAAATGAAAAGAAAAATATTATCGTTAGTTACTTCCGTTTTCGCGGCGTCCGTTGCCTTGTTAGCGGTATCCTGCGCGAATACGGATAAAACGACAAATAAATCTCAACACGCGTATGCGAGCATTGCCGAAGTCCCTGCGACTTGTCTGTCGAAAGGGGTTGCGGCGCATTACGAATGCGTCGAATGCGGCAAGTTATTCGTTAAAAACGACGACGGAAAGTATACCGAAGTTACCGAAGGTCAACTCGAAACGGTCCTTGCCGAACACGAGTATTTGTCTGTTGCCGAAACGCAATCGACTTGCAGCAAAGCGGGCGCTCCCGCGCACTACGAGTGCGACGTATGCGGTAAAATATTTATCGACGTCGACGGCAAAAAAGAAGAAACGACGTTTGAAAATATTGCTTATCCGTTAAAGGCGCACGAGTTTGCAAGATGGAACACGAGCGGCGACGAATACGATATCGGCGAATGCGTTTGCGGAGCGGAAATGCCCGAAGTTAAGTTTTTGAAAAGACTTTCCGTTCAGGATCTCGTCGTAACCGAAATCACGGATATGGCGATATCGGGCGACGTGTATTCGTATAACGAACGATATAAACAAGGGAGTATTTCTCTTGACGAAATAAACGAGAAATTCACCGTAAACGGAGTATATTGCGGGGATAATAAACTCGGCGATAGCGTAAATTCGTTTTCGCTCGAAATATTCTCGGATAAAAAACAACACGGCGAAGGTCAATATCTTACCGTGGTCGTTACCGACGAGGGCGGATTTACTCATAACGTAATCGCGCCGTTGCTTCTGATTACCCGCGAAATCAAAACCGATGACGACCTTAACTTCCTTTTAGGCGGTAAAGGCGCAGGGGCAAAGTGGAAAGTAAACGGCGGGGCGTTGTCTTCGTCCGAACCCGAAGTATACGGCTATTATAAGGTAACGAACGATATAAACTATACTTCGCTTGACAGCGGAATAGTGTTCAAGGGTACGTTCGACGGCGGAAACAATAAGATATCGATCGGCGACGAGAAAAACGGCGCGCCTATGCGCGGTATGTTTAACGAACTTCGCGGAACGGTTAAAAATCTCGTCATCGATACCACGTACAACAACGAGTTAAACGACAGATATTATTTCGGCGCGGTACTCGCAAGATACGCCTATAATTCGACTTTCGAAAATCTCACGGTCAACTACGTTTCGGGCAAAGATTCGGCAACCGTGGGCGATCGTATGGGCTTTTTGTTCTGCGTAGACGTCGCGGGTTGTTCGTTCAAATCGGTTACGATAGACGCGAGAGGTAAAAAGATAGGCACGGTTCTCGCAATGCTCAATATCTGGGGCAGCAATCGCGGCGAAAACGATATGACGGCGATGAGTTTCGAAGATTTCAGACTTATCAACTGTACCGAAATAGGCTGTTTTACTCAAACCGTAAAAAACAACGCGGTAAAAAATATTATGCCGTGGGAAGTTTCGGGCGTGAGCGGCAACATATCGGATATAAAGGTCAAAGACGGCGAAGTCGATCCTCTGGCTCCCGTTCTGCTCTACGTCGGGCTCGGCGAATCTTACGGAAGCATGAGAGATCTCGCGGTGTCCGTTACCAAAAGGGTTGAAGGGAGAGACGACGAAGATATTACCGACGAAATAGAATTCAGGGGCAACGGCATCTGGTACGATCCCGAATTCGTTTTCGACGCGGAATACGATCGCGGTAAAACCGTTTCATTCGTTATTCTCTACGATGTGAACGGATTCGAAGTTTCGCTTGAAATAAAGTTGAAAGTAAAATCGCTTTAACCGGAAAATAAATTTCCGTAAACTTACGGAAACTTTAATATATTTGAAAATATTTTACAGGCAGGTAAATTATGAAGAAAAAAGCATTAAAAACCTTTTCCGCGGCGATTGCCGCAACGCTTGCGATAGGCGTTACTACGGGTTGTAACGGCAATATCGCGAATAACAATCCTAGCGATAATAAAAACGCTACGCTTATTACCGTATTGCATAATACGGGAAGCGCGGCAAGCACTCAATGGTGGGTTGAGGCGAATAAGCGTTTTGTCGAGTCGAAGAAAGACGAGGTGTATGATGCGGGTACGAAAGGCGTTCGTATAGACGTTAAAACGTCGAACGTAAACGACCAGGATTCTTACGCGCAAGACGTTATCATCAGCGAAAACAACGTAAATATGTACCGTCTTGCGGCAGAAGGCAAGGCTCTTCAGATAGACGATATCGTTGCGGAATTCGATAACGTGATCGACGACGGTATCAAAGAAAGAATGAAGGGCAGCGACGGACATTATTATTCGATGCCGCATTATTCGGGTTACGCAAATATGAGTTACAACAAAGATATATTCGACGCGTATAATCTCTATTTTGCCGCTCCCGACGCGCCTGCGGATGCCGTGGTAGAAAAAGCGAGCAAATATATGCCGTATACCGACGGCAAGTATTATACCGACAGCAGCAAATGGGGCGTTGCGAGATTCGTAAAGAATAAAGACGTTAAAAAATCGTGCGGTCCCGACGGTGAATACGGTACGCCCGACGACGGACTTCCGTCTTCGCTCGAAGAACTTCTCGTACTCTGCGACAAGATGACGAGCAATTCGGGTTCTTCGAAAGTAAATCCGTTCACGCTTTCTTCGGGCAGTACGGTTTATTCGTTCTTCCTGCTCGATACTCTCTGGGCAAGCCTTGCGGGCGCGGACGCTATGAGAAGCGCGTATTGCGACTGGAATTCGACGCAAGTTGAAGTCGTTACCGGTTATACCGACGAAGACCTCTTCTACGCGGGTTCGGGTATTAAAAAACCCACTACCGAACTCGTAACCTTAAACGACGACAACGGATATAAAATGTACGATATGTCGGCGAGATATTACGCTCTCGGTATTCTCGAAATCGCGAATAAAAACGAATGGATTTCGATGAAAAATACTACTTCGGCTGCTACTCAATGGGATTTCGTCTACGGTAATCAGAACGCTTCTCTCAACAAAAAAGACGATCAGTCCGCGTTTCTGATCGACGGTTCGTATTGGTACGCGGAAGCGAAGAGCAACAGCGACGATTTCATCGGCAAATACAAAAAGAGATATAAAGCCGATCCTAACGTAAGTTTGTGGCCCGCTCCCGTACAATTGTCGGGGCAGGTTACCGAGCATAACGGCAAAGAACCCGTTATTCTCGATATTCTCGCGTCGCAACTCTATATAAACAAAAAGAGCGCGCAGAACGAAGATCACCTTCGCGCGGTAAAAGATTACGTTAAATTCCTTTACTCTCAGACCGAACTTAAAAACTTTACCGAATCTACGGGCTTCGATATCGCGATGACCTATAATTACGATATGACTAAACTCGATAAGTTCTATTCCAACACGGATTACTACGTTAAGAAAGGTAACGTCGTTCGTCCGTCTTCGCCGAGTACGAGATATAAAAACGCCTCAAACGACTACTCGCTCGCATGGCTCGGTTACGTCTGGGAAGGCGCGACCTATAAAGACGGCAAAAAATACAGAGGCGCGCTCGAAGCGATGAAGTCTTCTTCGCAATACGGAGCGAAAGACATCTTCGACGCAACGAGAAAGACGGCTTGGTAACGAATTTTAAGTCAAAATAAAAGAGTGATAAAATATGAAAAATCTGATTGCGGCGAACGATAATTCGTCGGTAAAATCGAAACCGAAGGTAAAAAGAGCGTTGTTTTATACTCTCTTTATAGCCTTTCCGATTATACATTACCTCGTATTTTACGTTTATATAAACCTCAATTCTTTTCTGATGGCTTTCAGAACTTATAGTCTTGACCCGTTGAAGGGTATGACTTATAAGTTCGCCGGATGGCAGAATTTCAGCGACGCGTGGCAACTTCTCGTAAAAAGCGGCGACAGAATATGGATGTCCGTCTTGTTGTTGGCGGTGTCGATATTCTTTTCGACTCCGCTCGCGCTGTTGTTTTCCTACTACGTTTATAAGAAGAGATTTGCGTCGGGCGTATTCAGAGTGATGTTATTCCTGCCGCAGATACTTTCGGGCGTAATTCTCGGTCTGTTGTTCAGATATATGTGCAATCAGGTGGCGGGGTGGTTTGCCGAAAAGTGGTTCCATACCCCCGCGAAAAATTTGCTTACGAGCCCGTCTTCGCAGGTATGGATGGTTATATTCTTCAACGTGCTTATGAGTTTCGGCGTGAACGTTCTGACTTATTCGGGAACGATGAGCGGAATAAACCAATCGCTTATAGAATCCGCCGAACTCGACGGATGTAACCCGTTGCAGGAATTCCGGTACATAGTTCTTCCTATGATATGGCCTACGGTAACCACGCTTATGGTTGTTGGATTTTCGCGTATATTTACCGAACAGTGGCAAGTGCTTACGCTTTTGTCGATGTATCCCGGTAAGGCGGACAATATGGGGTATTATCTCTACGTAGAGGCTATGAACGGCGACTTTATCGCCACGCAGACGACTATGGCGTACGGAACGCTGTCCGCGTTGGGGCTTATTCTTACGGCGATAATACTTCCGTTGACGATGGTTCTTCGCTGGGCTCTCGATAAATACGGACCGAAGGCGGAGTAAGGAGGAGTTATGATTAAATCTAAAAAACAACGCGCTCCTTTTACGGTCGCCAACGTTATATTTATCATACTGTTCGCAGTTCTCGCGGCGTATTCGTTGTATCTCATATTTATGCTTTTATGGGGTTTCAATACTTCGCTTAAAAGTTCCGACGATTTTTCGTTTATGAAAAATTATATGGGGCTGCCGAACATTAACGATCCGGATTTCGGAAGCAGAAACGAATTTTTGCATTTTGCCAACTATAAAAAGGTTTTCAAAACGTTCAGAATAACGCAGTCCGAAACTTATTATATGGGTTCGACGAAAGTATTCAAAACGACCAAAACGCTTTTTGGACTGTGGGTCGGCGCGAAAACAGAATCGGACTTAACTTACGCGTATTTTCCCGATATGCTCATAAATACGCTCGTATACGTCTTTGGATGCGCTCTCGTTTCATCCTTTATCCCTGCGCTTACGGCGTATCTCACGGCGAAATACAATTATAAGGTGAGCGGCGTGATTTTCGTTGCGTATACGCTTATGATGTGTATGCCTGTCGTAGGCGACCAGCCGACGAGACTTGCGTTTTTCAAGGCGCTCGGAATTTACGATACTATGGGCGGAGTTATTCTGCAATGGGCGAGCGGAGCGGGTTTATATTTCTTCGTTTTCCACGCTTATTTCAAGGGCGTACCCGAAACTTATCGCGAAGCGGCTTCGATAGACGGCGCGGGCGATACTACGGTAATGTTCCGTATATATTTCCCGCTCGCGATAAAGATGATAATGACGGTTTTCCTTCTTCAATTCGTTACGTTGTGGAACGATTATCAGACTCCGTTATTGCTTCTCCCCACTAAGCCGACACTTGCGTACGGCGTATATTTCTTCTCGAGTTTATCGCTCGACCACGCGTCGTACAACGAGCCGTTGAGAATAGCGGCAAGTATGATGCTTGCGCTCCCCATACTTATTATATTTATCGTATTCAAAAACAAACTCATGGGCGATATATCGCTCGGCGGTATTAAAGAATAAAATAAAGGGTAAATGAATGATAAAAAGAAAAAGTAAAATTATTTTTTGTCTTGCTTTTCTCGTGCTTTGTTCGGTTTTCGTAAGCGCGGCTACGGTTATCCGCTCTGCCGTTTCGGTAAAAGCGGCGACCGTTTCGGTCGAGATAGAAAATCGTTACGATAAAGGCGACGAATTGGTTGTACCCGACGACGCGGGCGTTACGTATGACGGACAAACCTATCCGGCGGAAAAGAGTTATCTCGTATATCCGAGCGGCAAAGCCCTTTCGGGTAAGAGATTTACGCTCGGCGAAGTAGGCAGATATTCGCTGAAAATCGAAACTACGGTCGACGGGAAGATAATATCCGCCGAAAAGTCGTTAACGGTAGACGAAGACGTATATAAAGTGAGTACGTCGGATTCTTACGTTACCTACGGCGAACTCAACGCGCAATTCGTTCAGAGCGGAATGAACAAAGGTTTACTCGCCAAACTTACCGACGGCGCGAGCGTTACCTATTCTCGCCCCGTAAACGTGTACGATAAGGCGATTACCGATGTGTTGACCTTTAACGTAAAACGCCTTGACAACAACGTTGAATACGTTACGGTAAGCCTCGTGGACTGTTACGACCCGACGATAGCGATAGATATAGTTTGTCAGATGATGACGCCCGACAATGGCAGGGTCGGCAGATTTATGCGCGCGGGGCAGAGAAATTCGTCCATGCTCGGTCTTAACTGCTTTGAAAACCCCAGCCAACTCGTTATCGACGGAAAACTTTACGATATCGGTATATTCGGAACTCCCGTTCACGGCAATCTCGTAAACGACAACGCGTATAACAATATCACGATAACCCTCGATACGACGGACAAAAAGGGCATAAAAATTTACGAATCCACTTCTTACTGGACGGACGGTAACCCGAATCTCGTCGCGGTTTTCAACGATTCGAGATTGTTTGCCGACGAATTCCCCGGATTTACCAACGGCGACGTATTCGTTTCGGTTTCGGCAAGCGCGTTCAAAAACGTTAAACTCGCCGACGTCGAAATAGGTATGATAGGCGGCAAAACGAACGCCGAACTCAACGAACTCGGCAAATACGCGGACGAAGACGCGCCCGAAATTATCCTTTCAGTGCCCGCCGCGGGTAAAATCGCGTTAAACGCGCAGGTAAAGATTCCCGACGCGATTGCGAGAGATCCGAGCGGTATTTCGAAGGACGTGGACTATACGGTGTGGTATAATTACGGCACGGAAGCAAGATACGCTATCCCGATAACCGACGGCAAATTCACTCCGAAAAAAGAAGGCGTGTATACCGTGGCGTATACGGCTACCGACAATTACGCAAACGAAGCCGAAAAATTACTTTCGTTGTCGGCGATCGAAAACGGCGGAAAAGGGCTTGCGATTTCGGTTGACGAGCAAAACGGCGTATACGCCGGAACGCCCGTCGATCTCGGAAATTACTCGGTAACGTCGCTTTGTAAAGACTATACGCTTAAAATAGAAGTTACCGAACCCGACGGAAGCGTAACCGACGTAACGAAAACGGCTGCGAATTATCTTCCGACGAGAACGGGAACGTATAAAGTAAACTATATCGTATCCGACGACTATTACGACGAAATATACGAATACGAATTCGTTGCGGGCGCATCCGGGAAACCGTCGTTTGAAAAAGCGACTCTTACCGCTCCCAAGTATTTTATAAAGGGCGCGACGTATTCGCTCGACGACGTTAAAGCGGCGCGTTACGGTGCGGACGGAAAAACTTACGTAGAAACGATAGGGTATATTTCTTACGATGGCGGCGACTTCGTCAAAATCGACGCTTCCGAATTTACCGTTAACGGCGGAACGACGGCGAGAGTAAGACTTTCCGGAAAAGACAACCGCGATATCTTCGTCGAAAGCGAAGATATAAAGATAATCGACGTCGGTTACGATACGAATTCTTACGATATAACGAAATATTTCGTCGGCGATTTTACCGCTGCCGCAAATCTTATAAACACGAAGTTTACAGCGACGAAAAGCGGAAACGTTTCTTTCGATTTTATCAATTCATTGCTTGCTTCGCAGTTCGTTTTCGATTTCGAGATTCCGGGCGGGACGACCGTCGGCGAAACCGAAATAATATTGACTGATCGTTACGACCGTTCGTCTTATGCGAGCATAAAACTTCTTTCGGGTAAAAAATATTCGATAAACGGTGTCGAAGGCACTTTGCGCACTTCGTGGACGGGTAATCGTATCCGTGTTGCCGTGTCGTCGGGACAGATAACAATCGGCGATACGTCCGTCGTCGCGGATCTCGGTCTTAATTCCGATTCAGTTGAATTGACGGTTAATTTCACGAACGTAGGCGAAGGATTCTATTTTAATCTCTATTCTGTCGCCAATCAACCGTTCAGAAGCGATTCCGATAACGCCGAGCCTATGCTGTCGGCAGAAAAAATTTCCAATATAAAACAACTTAACGACGTAATTTATACATCGATTCCGACGGTTTCGGACGTTTTATGTCCCGCGCCGTTCAAAAATTGCAAAGTTACCGTCTATAAAGACAACGACGTTTACGTGGATAAAAACGGCGAAGAAATGTTCGAACTTCCCGCCGACAAGGTTTACGCGATTACGCTGGACGGATACGGCGATTACGACGTGTTCTACGTTTACGCCGACGGCGCGGGCGAACGCTGTACGCTCGATTTGCAGATTCGTGTAATCGACGACGTTGCGCCCGAAGTATCTTTCAAAAACGTTCCGAAAGGCGCGGTTAAGGCGCGCGTAGGCAAGGCGATTAAGCCGCTCGAAGTAATCGTTAGCGACAACGAGTCCGAAGCGGAAGATATTTCCGTCTGGGCGATAATCTACGACGAACGCGGCAGACTTATAGCGTACGTCGAAAAAACCGATTACGAAAACGATTATACGTTTACGCTTACCGCAAAAGGCAGATATACGGCGTATATTTACATCGCCGACGCCACCGGTAATGCAGTTCACGTTTCTTACGAAATAATAGCGGAGTAAGGGAGAGAAAGAAATGAAAAAAATAATTTCTGTATTTTTAGCGTTTATAATTGCCGTTACTCTGGTTGCGTGCGGTAAAAAAACCGACGGTAATAAAAATCGCGCCGAAGTTAAAGTCGATAACAGGTATAACGGAGATAAATCGAAATGGACTTCGACGCATTGGTACGAAGGCGAAGAAACCGACGATTATCTCGTAAAAGACGGCGCGACGGAGTATAAAATACTCGTACCCGCAACGCTTAACGAGTTTTTGACCCACGCGAAAGACGAATTAACTAAATTTTTCGCCGAAGCGACCGGTATCACGCTCGAAACCGTAACGTCCTCTTCGGCGGGCGGCAAATATATTTCGCTCGGCGAAACCGACGCGTTTGCGGCAAGCGGAATAACGATCGATAAAGCCGCGCTCGGTCGCGACGGACTTCGCATCGTTTCCCGCGATAAGTCGATTTACATTCTCGGCGGTTCGGACAGGGGAGTTTTATACGGCGTTTACGATTTTCTAAAACTCAATTTCGGCTACGAAGTATATTATAAAGATTGCTATACTCTCGATACGGGCGTCAGAAACGTAAAATTCCGTAACTATAACGTAACCGACGTACCCGATATAGCGTACCGTTCCCGCGCGGGCATACTCTTCAACGCAACGCAGGAAAACGACGACGTTATGTTCGCTTATCGTATGAGAGCGCTCGACAGCCTTGAAGAAATGCTTCTGCCTATTTACTCCAAGATTGGCGATATCACTTCGTCGAGCAATAAAACTCATAACAGTTCGTATTATATTCCGCAGTCCGAATATCCCGACGATCCCGAATTTTTTGCAGGAAACGGACAACTTTGCTATACGGCGCACGGCAACGGAGATAAACTCGAAAAGATGATCGATATATGCGCGCAAAAAATCGAACAATCTCTTCGTTGGTATACGAAAGAAAACTATCCGTATATGAACACGGCGCATCTCGGTATAGAAGATAATATTCCGACTTGCGGGTGCGATTCGTGTACCAAAGTAAAGAATGCTCATAACGGGGCGGATTCGGCAGCGGTTCTCATTTTCGTAAATCGCGTTGGCGAAAATGTTATGGAATGGATGAATAAGCCCGAAAACGCGGCGTATAAGCGCGACGATTTCACCTTTACTTTCTTTGCGTATCAGTCTACGCTTAATCCTCCGTTTTCGGTTAATTCCGACGGAACGATAAACGCTAGCGGCGATTTGAAATCTCCCGAAGGAGTTAAAGTAAAAGCGTTTACGGCGTTCAGTTCTCTCGACTACGCGCATACGACCGATTACCCCGCAAACGCGGCTCCGCTCGCGCTTGTGTCCGATTGGGCTAAATTCACGACCGACGGTTGGGCGTGGACTTACGGTTGTTTCTTTAACGATTATTTCTGTTTCTTCGATATGTATTCTTTCTACGAGGATTTCTATAAAATTCTCTATAAGAACGGATATCAGTTCACTTACGCGCAATTCCACAGCGAACAGCGCGGAGCGGATTCGGGCTTTTTTACTCTTGCCAACTATCTGACGAGTAAAATGGCGTGGGATTCGTCGCTTAAAATGAACGACCTTATCGACGAATATTTCGACGCGATGTATCTCGACGCGGCGGATTCGATGAAAGAGTATTTTCTCGAATGCAGACTCTGGTTTGCGAGAGAGTACGGAAAACACGGTTGGTCCGAAAGCGCGATAAGCGAAAGACCTACGTCTTCCGGTTCGAGTTTCGATTTCGGAACGGTAAGCGGATTGTTTGCGAAACTCAATGACGCTTACGCCGATATACAGAAGTATAAGGTGGATAACGCGGTTTATAATAAACTCGAAACTCATATCGACATTGAGTGGTTGTTCCCCGCGAAAGTCGCTCTTACTCTTTATAAAAATTCGTATAACGAAGTTGCTTTGAGCGCAATGAAGAGTAAATTCAAGAGTCTTTGCGGTTCGCTCGGAATAACGAGGTACGGCGAAGCGGGTACGGATCGTATAGATTCGTTCCTCTCGACGCTTTAAGGAGGGACGATATGAAAAGACGCTTTAACATATTTACGGTATTGGCGATTTGCTTGTCTTTGGCGATTATTGCCGCGTTGGCGGTCGGTTGTTCGGACAAAAAGAGCAATACCGCTCCGACGCCGAACGGAAACGAAACGGAATTCTCTTTGGATAAAATTTCGTGTTCGATGATCGTCGGCGATACCGCAGTTTTAGTTGCTTCGAATTACGACGAGAAAAACGTTACGGTTATCTGGACGAGTTCCGATAACGGCGTGGCGACCGTCGAAGGTGGCGTTGTAAACGCGACGGGTGCGGGCGAAGCCGATATAACTGCAACGGCAGGCGATGTTACCGCGGTTTGTAAAGTTACGGTCGGTTTCGGTAATTTTCAGCCGACTTTTTCGCTTAAACATATCGGCAACGAATTGAATCTGACGAAAGCAAATTCTTACACGCTCGAAGGTTCGGTGAGTTTTAACGGGAAAAATTATCCTTGCGAAAGTTTGTCGGTCGAAATCGATAACGAAAATATCGCGGACTACGAGGACGGAAAACTCGTTCCGAAAGCGACGGGCTCGACGGTCGTTACCGTAAGGGGCGAATGGAAAAACTTCGATACGTCGCTCATGAGAGTAAGTTTTACTCTTAACGTAATCAAAGACGTCGAAATGTACGCCGTTACCGAAATCGACGGCGAAGAACGCAGAATAGACGTGGTAGACTTATACGTGGTTGACGAATGGCAAGGCGTACGTTACGCCGATTCGGCGATTATCAAACTCAAAGTATACGAAGACGGAGAATTAAAGTCCGGAACGCTCGAATGTAAGACAAAAGAGAGATTATTCGTATTCGATAAAACGAGCGGTAAAATAACGCCGCGAAAAAAATCGGTCGGCTCGTCTTATATCAACGCTTCGTATACCGATTCGGAAGGAAACGTTTACAATAAAAAAATACCCGTAAACGTAACTTGTCCGACAGTTGAGTACGAAGACGAATTCGTTTGGGACGGCGAAAACTTCTCCGTAACAGACGTATTCGGAGCAAACGCACAGATATATTCGGTTAAACAAGGCGGAGAAGACGTCGAATTCGAACCCGATAAAATAACCGGCAAATTGAAATTTGCGGGTAAAGACACCGAACCGATAGAAGTGCAGACTACCAAAGGCGGATTTTTGTTTACGAATATCTTCGGATACGACGCGGCTCTGACTGCCGAAAACATTGTTTCCGAATTGACGCTTAACGGAAAGAACGAAAAATATTACGTTTTGAATTCCGACATGGGCAGCGCGGCTGCACCCGTTTCTTTCGTAAATCAGACAGAATCGTCCGAAACGGTGAGTTTTGCCGGAACTTTTGACGGCAGAGGGCATACGTTGTACGCTAAAACGGGCAGACACGGGATTTTTGGCGGCATCGGACTCGGAGCGGTTATCAAAAACACTAAATTCGTGATAACTTTCGATAAATCGGCAGGTAAAGCATGCGGGCTGGCGGGTAACGGCGACGTTTACGGCAGCAGATTATACCGCGCCGACAGTCAACTCGAAAATCTCTATATAGAAACGACGAATTTTTCCGAAAATACGTTTGCGATTTCGGTTATCAGAATGATGGGAATGAAACTTAAAGACGTATTTGTGGACCTCGGAAACGTTTCGATTGACGACTTTGACGGAAGAAATAACGTAGCCGCGCTCTTCAACGTCGATTATTCGTGGAATAATATCATGGTAAACGACAGAGTCGACCTGGGCGAAATGCAGAACGTAAGAGTCGTAAGCGGTAAAGTTATGCCTATGGGTAACGGTTACGCATGGGAAACCAGCGGTCCGTATTCCGCGGTAAAGGGCTTTGACGGTTGGGAAAAATACGGCGGATACTCGTGGTACGCGAATTTTGCGAAAAACGACGTAAGTTTATTCGGGTCTGTCAACCATTCCGGCGCTTTGGGTTCGGTTCCGTACTCGCGCATTACCGCGACCGAAACGACGAATCATAAAGACTGGTTCAAGTGGATAAGCGTCAACTATATAACCGATTTCGTCGGCGAAAAGTGTATCACGGTTTATTACGGCGGCGCAGATATTGCCGACGGCGGAATATATCGTTACGACACGGTGGACGACCTTAAAGCGGACGGAATTATGTCCGTCGGAACGTGGAATGTAAAATAACAATAAAGTGCGATAAAAATACCCGTATGGAAAGTCGAGTTCCATACGGGTGTTTTAATATAGAGTAAAGACGACTATAATTCAGGGGAACGTATGAACGCCGATGCGGACGAGATATATTCAAAACGGAATAATAAATATTCTCTCCGACAATAGATTACATACGTTACGTGCAATAAGCGAGAAACTGGAGGTTTCTTCAAAAACCATATATAATCACATAAAGGATTTGTCGGTAGATTATCCGATTACGTCGTTTAAGGGCGGACAACGGAAAGGCGGGTACGTATTATTGGACGATTTTACCGCCGTAGGGATTACAGACGACGAATTAAACGATATAATCGCGATTTTGGAGAATTATCCGAAAAATTCTACCACAATCTCGATAATAAAAAAATTAAAGAAAATATCGTTACAAAGGGGGAAATATGAAAACTTTTAAGGAAGTGCGAAATGATCTGAGAAATATAAGATTTTATTATGCTAATTACGATAAATTTCAAAGGGCTTTTGAGCATATCGGGCAAAATTCGGTGATCGATACCGTAAACGAGTATAACGTTGCGATAAAGCGCGCACCGCCTAAATTGTTCGGATTGTACGTTAGTCTGTATACGAAAAACAACACGCAGGCGGCGACTGCCAACGAAATGAATTTTTCCGAAGGATACATTCAAAAGCAGAACGATAAACTCGTAGGATTTTTATACGAATACTTCAAAAATAAATAATTATTAAACCTCTATCGGTTTTTGATATACCGTTTTTATTGCCATTCGGCAAAAATAAAAGCGGTGTAGAGAACAGATAGGAGTTTTTTATTTTTCAAATAACAAATCTATATTTGCGACAAAATTTTGTAGCGAGAATAAAAAATCGCAATCAAGGTCTGTGCTGTTTGTTGTTAAGCGAGTATTGCAAACGGCTATCAAGATTGCTTTTTGCGGTTGCAAAACGGCAAATCTTAGGATATTTATTAAATAAAAAGTATCAAATTGTGTCGTTTCAACAAAAAAAGACTTAATCGAGCCGTTTGGTTCAATTAAGTCTAATATGGAGCTACTGGCCGGACTTGAACCGGCGACCTGCTGATTACGAATCAGCTGCTCTACCGACTG
>USOJ01000003.1 GCA_900556195.1 uncultured Eubacteriales bacterium | reverse complement strand
ATTTCACATTTATCTGTTATGGCAACAATTTTCCCATCCACAAACCTATATCCGACATATTCTGTTTCAAAAAGCTTATTAAACTCTTCGCTAAAATAAGTGGTATATGAATAATAGCTTTTTCCAATCCAATCGTTTATGTACCATAAAACATCAAGCACTTCGTTGAATGGGGCATTTCTTATAACCATTTGAATGCGCGTAAAAACTCTTCTCCAATCAAACGAATAGCCATATTCTAGCACAGTGCTTTGGTTGAAGACATCTGAAAGTAATGCTTTACAAAAACGTTCTTTCAAGGTGTCGCTTGATCCGATACCAGGACAGAAAAAACTAGATTTTCCGTCCATATAAAATTCTAGAATTTCATAGAGTTTATTACTGATTAGAGTCCTTGTCCTACTATCAAAGTCATCATATTGCATTTCCATTGCACATTTATACTCTCCAATAGACTCGCTAAAACAACTTCTAACGTTTATCATTGATTTTCTTTGATCATTATTCATTTCCCTTTCCCCCAAACAAGTTTTTAATTCTTTCGCTCACGCTCTTTTCAAGCGTTAGGAATTTTTCTTCCAACACTTCGCTCTTTTCGGGCTCAGTGTATTTATAGAAATATCTTGTAAACGGTATTTCCGCGCCGATTTTAATTACGGGCTTTTTCGCTCCGAGATTTTCTTCCCAAAACCATTTCGCGTCCGGAACGTAAGGCAATACTTCACGCGCCATATAGGTTTCTATATCCTCGGTATATTTCACGATTTCGGTGTCGCGCGTTTCTTTGTCGTAAATGATATTGCCCTTTTTATCACGCTGAATTTCCGCCGTTTTGTCCATCTCGGAAAGCCCGTCCGCGATACGCTCTGTCAGTTTTTTATCGCACGACAAAATTCCCGAAAGGTACTTGATGAAACTTTCCGGTTCTTTATACACCTTGTCCGAGATATGCTCTTTCAGCGTTTGCAGAATATCCCCGTATAACGGCTTTCTTTCAAGCATTTCTTCGTATTTTTTCTTATCTTTATCGGCAAGCGCAACACCCTGACTTTCATAGTCGGCAATCTTCGCTTCGTCGTAAACACCCGACAGCGCGCCTTTCATCAACATTTGTTCGATCCGTTCTTCCGTGATAGCGTAACTGCGTTGAAGCGGTTGCATAACGGCATATTCCTTGTAAAGGAACTCCGTGTTATCGTAAATCTTGCAAAGGTCGCTCGGCACAAAATCGGCGTAAAGGTGTGTAATTCTCTTTCTGTCCTCTCTCGTAATTTCGTTTTTCTTGTTGCCGACGGCTTTACGCAGTTTATGGTAAATCTCGGCGGCGTTGATGAGTTGTATTTTGCCTTTGCGCTTTTTTTCCTTATTTTTCGAGAGAATCCAAACGTAGGTCTGAATGCCCGTATTGTAAAACAAGTCGGTCGGTAGAGCGATTATCGCTTCAATAAGGTCGCTTTCCAAAAGCCAACGGCGAATCTGACTTTCACCCGAAGCGGTATCGCCGTTAAACAGCGGCGAGCCGTTTTCGATAATCGCCGCTCTGCCGCAGAAATCGTCCATTTTATCCACGGCAGACTGCAAGAAAATCATTTGCGAGTCGCCACCGCTCGGAAGTCCGTGTCCCCATCTGCCCGTTTCGCCTTTGGCGTATTCGTCGCGCACGGCTTGTTCCTGTCCGTCCTTTGCGTCTTTACCCGACCACGGCGTACCGAACGGCGGGTTTTCGATGACGAAACGCATTTTCGTATCGGCAAAGCAATCGGTTTTGAACGTATCGACGTGACGGAAATTATCCGAGTCCTGATTTTTGATGAGCATTTCGGCAAGCCCTACCGCGTAAGACTGCCCCATAAATTCCTGCCCGAACAGTTTGACTTCCGCCGTCGGGTTATAATGCTTTATGTAGGTATACGCCGTGGAAAGCATACCGCCCGTTCCGCAGGCTTGGTCGAGAATAGTAATGACTTTGTGCGGTTCAAAAATATCGTCGCACCCTTCCGCCATTAAAATTTCTACGAGCATCTTGATAATATCTCTGCCCGTGTAAAATTGTCCGGCGTCCACGTTCTGATAAAATCTGCCGATCAGGTTTTCAAAAATGTAGCCCATCTTGATACTGTCGTAAGTTTTTATGGACAGGTCAAGCACGGAAAACGCCTCGACAACGGAATACAGACAGCCGTCTTTTTCCATTTTGTCGATATGCTTGTCCATTTCAAGTTCGGCAAAAATGTCCTTTACGTTAGCCGAAAAACCGCTGATATAATTTTTGAAGTTCGCCGCAATATGCTTGGAATCGTTGCAAAGTTCTTTTAAGTCGTACTCGCTCGTGTTATAGAACGAAAACCCCGCGATTTTACAAAGTGCTTTCGACGGGTAATTCGGGTTTGACTGATAGGCTTTTAACACCGCCTGCTTTGTGGCTTCAAGCGCACACTCGAAACGGCGCAGAATCGTCATAGGAATTACGACGTCGCCGTATTTATCGGGCATATACGAGCCGCGCAACTTGTTGGCAATGCTCCATATAAAATTCGCTTCCTGCGTGATGTCTATCGGGTTATCATCCCACATCGTATCGAGTATCTTGTTTTCGCTCATTTGTGCTTATCTCCTGTAAATCGCTTCGTTTAGTCTATTTTAACACACAATATATGACAATTTCTGTTGCAAGAAAAACTTTTTTTCAAAAATTTTTCGTGTTTTTGCCGTCGATTGCCTCGGCATCACCTAAAAACGACTATTCCGCGCGATTTTTCTCTTTTAATAATACCATATTTCGACGTTATTTGCAATAATCTTTTCAAATAAATTAAAATCGCAAAATATCTCGCAAAAACGAATAGCGTTTTACGAAAAATGCGGACGCTTTTTATAAAAAGCGTCCGCATTATAAGATTTTTTTAGTTGTAGCGGTTTATCTTTCTTTTTTGCGTTTTAAGACGAACGCTCCTACCGCGGCTAACGCAAACAACGCGAGCGGCGCGTTTTGCAGGAAAGACGAACATCCTTTTTTCTGAGTTTCCGTCGTCGAATCGTCCGTTTCTGCGCTCTCCGTATAAACGGCGTTTACGGTGATATTTTCAAACGAAAAAGTATGCGCTTCCCACTCGCCTTTATATCCTTTTTTCTTCGGAACGGCAGGTTCGTCGAAATCGTAATTCTCTATCGAATATTTTATCTCGCCGACTTTTACGCCGTCCGCCATATACGTAACGGTATAGATAATCGGGGTATACACGGCGTTTACGACTTCATCGCCTTTCAGCGTAAAATCTTCCCACTTTCCCTCGTAATATCTCTTTTCGGGAATTTCCGGAATTTCTACGTAGTCTTCGCAACCTTCGTAATATTCTACGATTACGTCATCTAACCCCGCTATTCTGAACGTGATTTTATATTTTTTGACGGCAAGATTTTCGTAAACGTTATAAGTTAAAGTAACTTCGCTTACGTTATTACTCGGATCCGTAGCGATTATTTTGCAGGTATGCGTGCCGATTTTAAGTCTTCCCATTTCGTCGAGAGCATTTTCAGACCATACTTTTCGTACGTCGACAATGCCCGAATTATCGGTTACGGTAACCGCATCGTCGAAAGGATAAGAGCCTTCCGCGACCCTGAACTCGGTAATCGGAGCGGTAATAACAGGGGCTTCTTCGTCAATCGGGATAAGGTCGATTGCAAAATTATCGATATAAGTAATCGTTCTTGCGTTGGTACGAAGCCATAAAGTGAATTTTTCGAGTTTGCCGTTCGTGCACAATTTATCTATCTGTCCCGAAGAAAACTCTACGTCAATCCACTTATCGGTATTCTGTCCTATCGCGTAAGGTTGAAAAGAAGACGTACTGCCCGTATCGGGAATCCTTAAAACGGGGTAACTACTCGTGTCGGCAGAAGTTTTGCAAACGTAAATTCTGAACTTGATCGAGCGGATACGAGCGCGGTCGATATTTGCCGAGGTAAAATCGAACGACATGTCGAGCGAACCGGTAGGCGTAAGCCCCTCGATTTTGAGAACGTTGCCGGTATATCCGGCAGGAACTCCGAACTTGTCGGCGTCGTTTTTGCTTACAACGCCGAGCATACATTTGCCCGAAATATTATTTGCCGCGTTGTTGTTATAATTTACGTACGTAAACGAACCGTCGCCGAACGTTGCGGTCGGTAAAAGCGATTTTACGTAAAATTCACTGTATTGATTCGTTCCCACGTCGCTATAATGCATAAGCATATCGCTTGAAGAAACGTTATCGTAATCGCAATTAACGGTTTTAGCCGTCCCGCTTATAGTATAAGTAAGCGATATTCTCGTTTTGTTTTCCGATAAGGATTCGGTTTTCAGAGCCGCGTTTACGTATTCCTTCAAAGCCTCGGTATTTTCTTCGGTCGCGACCACAGAACCTCTGGTAAATGCGCCGTCCGCATAACTGCAAGTCATAAACTTTAACGCTTCGTTATTGTTTTTATAGAAATATACGCCGTAACTACCTATGCAGAGTGCCACGCGGGTAGCCTTTTCAAAGTTTCCGACTCTGAACGCAAATTTAACGGAATCGCCCGCGGACAACGTTTTAGTTCCGCTCATCATACATTTGTTGTATAATTCGAGTTCTCCGCCCGGCGCTATGGTAGTAACTTCCGATATATCGTACTCGCTCGCTTCTTCCGCGTGAACGTTATTCGGCGAAAATGCGTAAACCGAAACGAAAACGGAAACGATTGCAACCATTAAAAATAACAATTTTTTCATTTCGCTCACCCCAAAACAAGTTTTCTTATCGACGCTATTTCGGCTTCGGTTACGCCGAGCGCAAGCGCGTAGTTAGTCGCTTTTTCGCAAAGCGTTGTACCGCTTTCGCTTAATCCGTAAAGAAACGAACAGGTATAGTCCATCCAATCGGGGCACTCCGTTTTACCGTCTGACGTTCCCGCATAAGAAAAATACGTCAATTCGTAATCGCGGAGTATCGCTTCCTTTTCCACACCGCATATGGCAAGTATAAACATCGCAAGCGTTCCGGTGCGATCTCTGCCTATCTGACAGTGAAACAAAATAGGATAATTTTCGGCGTAAGCGAACAACTTTATTTCATCGCGGAGCGCGTCGCGATATTCCTGCGTTCCGTTAATGCCCGACGGTTCACCGGTATAATTCGGAGCATTTTTCGCAACCAGATTAACGCTTTCGCCAAGAGGCGAAACGGTCGGAGCGCCGGCGCCGCGCAAGTCGAGGTCGGTCTTTATACCCAACCTTTTCGCTTCGGTTTTGCCCTTTTCGGTAACCGAATCTAAATTAGCCGAACGGTAAATCATTCCGTAACGCACGGTTTTGCCGTCTGCGGTTTTTATTCCGCCCAAATCTCTCGAATTCGAAACCCCGTCAATCGTTATCGTGCGAACGTTGCCTTTCGTCGTAAAGCAATAAGTTTTAGAATCTTTTTCTTCGTCGTTCTGCGAAGTAACCCTTACTTTCCAAAAATATTTAACGCCCGGAATAAGATTTTCTATAATTACGGAATTCTTGACTGTAACGAATATTTCCGCATTTTGGAATCCTGCATTGTCTGCAATAAACAATTGATAATATTTACCGTCTTCGCACGTCCATTCGATAGTAACGGGCTTCATTTGAAAAATATCGCCTTTACCGAAATACCCTGCGCTAACGCTATAACCCTTTGTATAATTGGCAAAATAGTCTGCAATGCGGTCGTTGTCAAGGTTAATTTCGGCAGCCTGTACGGGCGAAACGACGGTAATTACGTCGGTCGCCGCAACCGTTTTAGTCGCTTTGCCGAAACCCGACGCGGCAAAACCGATCGGATACGCCAACGTCGCGGATATCGCAAGACAAATCGCGACGATAGTCAAAAATTTTTTCTTCATAACTGCTCCCTTATTTTTTATTTCGCCCGTTCATCGCATGCGCGTAAATCCGTCAAGGATAAACCGACTCACTAATATTTTATCATATCGCGCAACGCGTTGTCTTGCTTTATTTTACTTAATTTCACGCAAAAAGTGCTTTTTTATACGACGTTCGTTATTTTTCCCCGATTACTTTTTACGAAAAATGCGGACGCTTTTATAAAAAGCGTCCGCGTAATATTTTGGTTTATTTTTGACTTACTTTCTCGGGTTCTGGATGTTAGCCTGCGCAAAAACTTTCAAAAGCGACCGATAGGTAACGTTACTGTCTGCAATCGAAAATCGCCGTCTTTAATTACGGCGATTTTCACTTTCGAAATTTGTTTTTCGCTTTTAATTTCGAGTTTTACGCTCCCGTTTATTCGGGAGCGTATTTTTATTACGGTTTTATTTTTTATTATTTTATTCGACTATCCAATCGCCGACCTGCGTAACGCCCGCCTTTTTAAGAGCGTCGATCGTATCGTAACGATAAACGCCGCCTTTTTCGATTTTAGGCAAAGCGTGATAGAACGCAATGCAATTTACGTGTTTATAGCCGTCGTCTTGAGTTTTGTCTACCGTGTACTTAACGTCTCTGAGCCAATCGGAATGTTTTTCGACTCCCACGGCAATGCTATATTCGACCGAATCGCGATTTTCGGAAATCCTCGTTATTTTACCGAATTCCGATTCGTCGTTCAGCGCAAAATTAAGGAATTTAGATCCGGATTCGGACCAATTCGCTCCGTTTGCCATCGGTAAAAATTTGTTTACGACGACGCGTACGTTATCGAAACCTTCGAGCCCTGCATCTGCCATCATCAGCGCGTAATAACTTATATCTATTCCGAACAAAACGCCCACGTCGTCTCTGCCGTCGAAATCGGCTAAATTTTCGGCGCCGTTCACTTCGACGAGAACGTCTTTCATTTTGAGCAATTCTACTTTGAGGTTGGATATGACGTGATTTTTTTCGCCGAAATTAGTCGTAACGATATGAACGTTTTCTATCGTCGCGTTCATCTTCGGTGATTTCGCCCATCTGCCTTTGTCGGAAGTAATTCCCGTAGCGGTAGCGGTTTTGAAGGTGATTATGAATTCTGCGTTTTTAATAACCGCATTATAACCGTATCCGCCGAAAATTCCGTTATCGTAAGTCGCCGCGTAGACGGTATGACCTCTGCCGTCGAAAGTACCCGCAAAGTTAGCCGAGTCGGTCGCGTTTTTTTGCCCCGCCATATCGATCGGCGAATTTGCCGCGCCTATATCCCCGCCGAGCGAATAGTATTTATTCTTTACCGCCGAGCCGAGCGTCAATTCAGTAGCGAAATTATCGTTGGTCAACACGGCGTTACTGCCGTAAATATCCTCGAAGATATACCCGCCTTTATCCGTCTGTACTTCTATCGGTTCGGTCATATCTCCGTTAAAGACGACTCCCGTCAACATTTTTTTCGTATGCTGCAACTCTTTCGCGCCTTGTTTTGCATAAAGTACCGCAGTCGCTCCGTCAAAATAAGAAAGAACGTTTTTCAGAGTCGCGTCCGTCCATTCGACGTGTCCTTTGTATATTGCCACCGGGCAAGTAACGGTTACGGTCAGCGTCTTTTGATAAGATTTTCCGCTTTCGTCGGTATAATCGGCGGTTATCGTGGCAGTACCGAGCCCTTTCGACGTTATTACGCCGTCTACGAAATCTATAACGTTCGAACCGCTAGTCAACGAGAGAGTTCCTCGTTTTTCATCGCCGTTCTCTTTTACGACGAATTTTACCGTCGCTTCGTTGATATAATTTTTGCCCTCGAAAGAATCCGTTACGGAAAGCGTGATTTCGTCGGCAACTTCTTCTTCGCCGCCCTTATCGACCGCCATATACATCGTTACGTCTTTATCGGTAACTTTAAGCAGGAACGTTTTTTGCATGAGCGGAGTGTCGAAATTATTCCACTCTCCGGTTACCGTAACTTCGGTCGTACCCGCTTTAATCGCCTTTATTTTTCCGTTTTCGAAAGAAGCGATTTCTTCGTTCGCTATTTTAACCGTAATCCCGCAATCGTAGGTCTTGCCGTTGAATGCGACGCTTGCCGAAACGTCGTAAACGTCGCCTTTAAGAAGGCTGAGTTCGTCGCCTATACGGTCGACTTTAAGCGTCGGCTGATAATCGCCGAAACTTACCGAAACCGAACAATCGGCTTTCATCTCTCCGTAGGTTGCCGTAATCGTGGCGTTGCCTATACCGACCGACGTGATTACGCCGCCTTCTACGGTCGCCACGGCTTCGTCGGAAGACTTCCATTCGAGAGTGACGCCGTCCTCGTCTTTATATTTCGCTACGACTACCGCGGATTCACCGTATACGAGCCGCACGACGCTTCTCGTAAGAACGAGAGTGTTTTCGACTTCGGGCGCGGGCGGCGTCGGTTTTTTATTTCCGCCGTCGCTTTGCTTACAACCCGTCAACGCCATCGCCGACGCACACAAAATTATAAAAACGGACAATATAACCAAAAATCTGTTTTTGTTCTTCATTTTCACTCCTTAAAAACTATCGAGAAAACTCTCTATACCGACGTTTTCGGCCACTTTCGTTATCCCAAGCGAGTTGCAAAGCGATTTGAATTTCGGTTTGATTGCGCTTACGTCGTACTTTGAGGAATAAAGACCGATAGCGCATTTCGCGGGGAAAAGCCATTCGATATCGATATGTTCTTTCAATTTCGAATAAGTTTCTTCGTCCATACGGTATTTTTCGATTGCCGCGTACGCTTTATCGAGTTTTTCGAAAAGGGTGTTTATAAATCCGAGCGAAATAAGGCTTGAGTTATTCGTCGGTTGAAGTTGGTTCGAACTCCAGCCCCAGCCTTCTTTTTCGTGCGATTCGGCAAACCAGAGTCTGCATTCGTTGAAAACGTCTTTCAT
Organism: uncultured Eubacteriales bacterium; assembly: GCA_900556195.1. GTDB lineage: Bacteria > Bacillota > Clostridia > Christensenellales > Borkfalkiaceae > UBA10281. Next base: position 8,218 of record USOJ01000003.1, on the reverse strand, counting down.
CGCGTCGGCCGCGTCGGAATACATGGCGTTGAAATAATCGTCTATGAGATCCGCCGTGCTTAAAGAACTGTTCCAGGTGAGTTTGCACGTCAGATAGTTTGCAAGCGTATAAAAGCCCGCGTCCGCTCCGCGCTGACGGCTGTGGAACTGCGCGAAAGAAAATTGATATTTCTGTTCGTAAAGCCATTTATAATAGTCTTCGTAGAAAGTATACGGATCGTAGAAACAGAAATAATCGTTGAAGAAGCAGCCGTACGTCCACGACCAGCCGTCGGAAACGTACTGCGCCCACTGCGTAGCGTATTCGATCTGTTCGAGGTTCGTAGGATCGTCCATGCGGATACCGAAATCGAACGAACTGAACGCGTTGAAGGGTTTGATTTTAAGATCTGGGTCGGGAACGATGTCTTTCGCGATTTCGACCTTACCGTTCTTTATTTCGAAAGGCGGTTTAAGCGTCCATTGGTATGCGAAGAAAGTAAATTGTAAATCGTCGCGTTTATATTCTTCGTTCTCGGGGAGATTCATCCAGTCTACGACCTTTCTCGCCATATCCTGAACGAATTTATATACCGCCGCAGACTCCGCGCCGTTATGCTCCGCCGCGAATTTTTTACACGCTTCGCATTCGCAACTCTGCCAGTTGTCCATGATACCGATATGAACGGTATTCATAATCGGATAATCTTCCTTGGTATACCACGTAAGCGACTGCTCGACCTTTTTCGCGCAAAGACTTACCATTTTATCGTACTTATCCGTTCCGCGCGCCGTATAGCAAAGTTGCTCGCCTTTCGTTGAGTAAAATTCGGGGTCGGATTCGATATATTGATCTTTCGGCAAGTAGAACAAACTATTGTGGAGTTTATCCGCCTTGGAACTGCGATCGTCGAATTTTTCGTGAATGAGAAACATTATGTCTTCGAGATTATCGGTAGTCCTCATACGGTACGCGAACATATAATCGTCCATATCCTGCGATTCGCACTGCAGAATACCTACTCTCGCCTTCCTCGGAATATCCGAAATATCGATCACGTCGTAATCGCGGAGTTTTACTTCTTTTACGCCCGTGTCGAGATCGTAGCAATCTTTATAGTATACTTCGAAGCCGAAGTTCATTTTAAGAAAGTCGTACACGCCGTATAAAACGCCGTTATCCGTGCCGCCGACTATATAGACGGTTTTATCTTTGGTAAGTATGCGCGCGCCGTCGCGACCGAGCGCGGATTTATCTACGGTAAGTCCGCTCGTTCTGAAAGCGTCGGTGTCGCCGAGCGAGATATACTTGCCGCCGGCGCTGTGCGAAACCGGATTCGTTTCGACTGCGAGAGTAACGCCCGTCGCTTCGTAGAAAAACCTTATCAGTTCGTCGCGGGCGAACGTCGTGAAAGTCGTCAGTTCGGGAACGAGTATCTTATATTCGCTTACGCCGTTTTTAACGATATATTCGTCCTTTTCGGTACTTGCAAACCGGTGGGTCTCCGTCCATTTGGTTGAGTCTTCGTTATATCTGTTGCTTACCTTGGCGGTTTCCTCGGGAATTTTAACGCCGCTTTCCTTTTTAGAACAAGCGGTTAAAGAAACGAAAACCGTCAACGCCAACAAAATGCTTATAAATTTTTTCATATCTTTTTACCCCGCGTAAACTTCGTATTTCACGCTCGAAGCGTTGCCGCTTTCGTCTTTGCAATGAACGTAGACGGTATATCTGCCTTTTTCTTTAAGGACGAAAGTTCCCCTCGTGGCGGCGATAAACCTGTCTCTTTCGTCGTACACGACAGCCCAGATAATCAGGTTTTCCGTCTTCGTAACGTTGTCTTCTACTATTACTTCGAGCGGTTTGATTGCCTTGCCGACGCTTACCGCAACCGTAGATTCGGGTTCGTTTTTGAATCTTATCGAAGGCGCGGTCAGGTCGTAAACGTATACGAGTTGCTGTAAAAGCCCCTGCTTGCCCGCTCCGTCTTTATACGTGTAAGTGAACGTATAGCAACCGAATTCGGTGAATTTTATCGTATATCTGCGGTTTGCGGGAAGATTTACGAGTTCTCTGCCCGTTTCGTCAACGAACGCGTTTACCTCTTCTTCGCCGAATTTAGTAAGGTTTACGGTGAGCGTACATTTGTTAGCCGAGGGCGACAATACGTCGGCGAATTTGGGTATCTCCGTAACGTACACGTCGTTCACCGACGTAACGATAGGCGGAAGGCTTGCCGAAACCATAGGTCTTGCGTCGTCCGTAACCTGTTTGCCGTAAGGCTGATTGCAAAGCGCCGCAAGGTTAAACGAGAAACCTTTTTTGACCGAACGGAAACGAACGTCTAAAAGGCACATATCGGAAGAAAACCCGAAATTCGCTCCCGTGGCGGAACCGTCGAAATAGACGTACGAGCCGTCGCACGAAACGACGAAGTTTCTGCCCTTCCAACTCGACGCGATAGCCGAAGCAGCGCCGTTTACCGCTACCGAAGCAGCCGAACCTTCGCCGTCGTTAAACGAGATAACGGCGGTTTTCGCTCTGTCGTAATAATCGGTAAGAACTATATCCATACCGTCGAGCGTTGCGTCGGCATCCATATAGAACGAAAACGAGAATCTCGAAACGAGAAGCGGATTTATGAATTTCATCGACGCGTCGCCGTTTTTGCCTGACGTAAACGTCGTGTAATCGTTTTTCGCTTCGCCCGTAAAATCGCCGACGAAATACTTCGCCACGTCGAGTTTTATCGTGCCGTAGCCCACGTTTATCACGTCGGCTTCCGCGCTTTCGATATAGTTGGTTTCGTCGCCTTCCACGGCGAGTTTAAGTCTGAGTTTAGAAGCCTTTTCTACGTTGAAGCCGTCGGACGGAATTTCTCTGTATTCCCCGCCGTCGTAACTTACGTACGATTTAAGCGCGGAGGCTACTTTGCCGTCGTTGCCGTAAACGTAAGCGTTGATTTCTTCTACGGAATATTTCGCCCCTTCGACGAAGTATTCGGGAACGGGTATGCTCTTCTTCTCGAAAACCGCCTTATTGCTCGGTATACAATCGAAAGTATAACTATACGCTCCGTCGTAATAAGTGTCGGAATACAGGTATTCCACCGTATATGTTCCTACTTCGCTTACGGCAACGGAAGCCGCGGAAGAAGTTACGTCCGCAGTATTGCCTTTCGGATCGGTCAAAAGAACGGTAACGTCGTAATTTTTGCAAAGCGAAGTTACGCCGTAACCGGACAAGTTTATAGAAGAACCTATTGCGGCTTCGGTATATTTCGTCGTCGCATTAAACGAAATTCCGGGCGTTCCTTCCTTAATGGCAAGCAAATCGAAAGTCCTGGTCGTGCGGTTGCCGTAAACGTCCTCTGCGCGGTATTCGACGGTGTAAGTACCCATTTTACCCGCAAAGAATTTGCCTTTTTCGACGTTTATCGCCCTTTTGGAGTTTTCGTCCGTGTAGTTATACCATACGGTATAATCGACTTTGCCCCTTATTCCGCTTGCGTCGAGCGCTTCGGCTTCGGGCACTTTTACTTTCGTTCCCGCGATTATTTTGTTATCGGTTTCGTCGGCGGCGACCTTTATTACGGGAGCAACCGTTTCGTTATACGCGCCGAAAGTGTCGAGTGCTTCGTTGGTCTTGCCGTTGAATTTACCGACTTCTACTCTCGCCGTCTGAACGTTGTTGAATCCCGTAGCCGTTATCGACACGATAACTTCGCCCGTCGTAAACCCGGGGAACACTCCGCCGTAAAGTTTGTCGTTGTTTATTTCGGTAATGAGCCTCGTGTCGCCGTTCGGGTTACTCTCGTGTTCGGGAGTGTTGCTCCAAAGTCTGATTTTACCGTCTTCGGCGTTTTCGAACAACATAGTAATATTGTTATAGTTGCCGTTCATGGGTCTGTTACCGCGCGTATCCGTACCGAAAATACCCCTCGAATAATTTTCACCCGCTATCGAATATTGTCCGTTAGCGTCGGTGGAAAGACCTACGAGTCCGCTGCCTTTCGGTCCCGCCTTCATGTAGGTTTCCATATTGATTCTCTTCCAGTACTGAATATCGATCTCGATATCGGGGTTATAGCAGTCCGTCAGGCGTATGGTAAGGTAGTTTACGTCGCAATCCATTCTTACGAGGTTGAACGTAAACAATTCGACGGTCTTGTCGGCGTATACGTCGACGGGTTCCGAAAACGTAATCGTCGCGCCCTCGGTAAGTTCGGCGACTATACCGTTCTTCATGCCCTTTTTCTTATAAGTGCCGTTAAGTTCGCCGTACGAAACCGTAGACGAATCGTTACTCAACGTATAATATTCTTTAAGAGTTTTGAAAGTCCTGGAAGCGGAAATTTTTCTGCCGTTTGCCGTCGCTTCGAATATAAGGGTATATTCGCCGACCGTATCGAGCGTAAAACTTCTGCCCGCTACCGCCCCGCCGTCCGGGCGGACGAGATAGCAATTTTCCGCGGGATATAAAACGTCTTTATACTTAATGGCCGCGGTTTCCGGGATTTCGAGCGTGTCGCCGACCGAATATACCGTTTCGAATTCGTCGAAAGATATACTCGCGTCGTTAGCGAGTACGGGTTTAGCCGCGTTTATACCCGCGCCCGAAACGGCGAAAGCCGCCACCAGCCCCGCAACGCATATAAACAATTTCTTTTTAACGGGTTTGTTCATCATTACCTCTGTTTTTTTATTCTTTTATTCCGCCGAGAGATATATCCCCCATGAGTTTGTTCTTCGTGAGAATGAACAGAATGAGAATAGGAAGCGCAAGCACCATGCTCGCCGCCATTTTTGCGGGCGCTTCGGCGAATATCTTTGATTCTTTCGTCCCGTTGGCAAGGTTGGTCATATAGTAGACCGCAGTCGCCAGCGTGGGTTGAGTCGGCAAGAAAATAAGCGGATTCTGATAGTCGTTCCAGAGCGAAACGAACATTATAAGAAATACCGTCATTATCATCTTTATGGCAAGCGGGAAATAAATCTTGAACATTATTTTTACTTCGCCCGCGCCGTCTATACTCGCCGCTTCGCGGTAAGTTTCGGGTACGCCCTTGAAATAGGCGTAAAAGACGAAGTAGTACATACCCGCGCCCGAAGCCCATTGCAGTACTATACCGAAGATAGTATCGTATATCCCTAAACTTTTGAAAAAAGCAAGTTGCGACGGCTGATTGCCGACGATAGGCATACACATCATAAGCGTGTACAAAATGAATATTATGCCGCTCAACTTAAAGTCGTATTTAGCCGTAAGATACGCCGTCAACGCGGGTACGAACGACGAAACGAGCGCGCAACCGCCTACGTATACGAGGGTATTCGCCAAAAGATCGGGGAAATATTCGTATCTTAAATCGGCGGAGTTTTTCGCGCCCATCATCACGCCGAAAATGGTTTTGGTCGTGCGTGAAACGGGAACGCTGCCTCTGTAATAATTGACGAGTTTCTGATATTTGAAGTTTTTGATTACGAGTTTATAATTGCCGAAATGCAAAAACTCTTCCTTACTGTTACCAACCTCGCTGCCGAGATACGGCAACCCCAGATAGTTATGTCGGTTGCTGTAATCCATATCGCTTTTAAGCGAAGTATTAAGCCCCCACAAAAGCATAAAAATCATAATCAGCGAATAGATAAGGAGAACTATGCCGAGAACTATAAATAACGGGCTGACGGATCTTTTTCCGCTCCTGTCGAAATTCTTTCTTTTCGTCATCGTATCCCCCTTTAATCCGCTTTGGGACCGTATTTGTTAAGCGCCCAACGCATTAAAAGCGTAAGCGGCAGAACTATCGCCGTAAGAATAAGACCTATCGCCGAGAGTACCGAATAAGACAGATTATTCGTCTGATCTCTCGGTATCACGAAGTCGCCGTCAAGCGCGCGAGTGTATAAGAAATACCCCAGGTTTTCCGCATTCAGCGGGTTTCTCTTCAAAAGGGTAAGCACCTGCCATTGTTCGGTGAACACTCTCGAAAACGAAACTATCATGAGCGTTACGACCGTGGGCCATATCATCGGAATGACGATATGTAAAAATTCCTGTATCGGGCTGCACCCGTCGAGTTCGGCGGATTCGATAAGCGAAACGTTTATGCCGCTCATCGTGCCCGAATACGTGAGAACGCTCACGCCGAAGCCGATCAGAACGTTAAACAGAATTACGGCGAAAACCCTCGTTTTTGTTTCCGTAAGGAAATACGTCGGTTCTTTTGCTCCGAATACCTTCGTCTGAATAAGCCCTAAAACGTCGTCGGAAATGTATTGATACAAAAGCCCGAATACGACCGCCGACAAAACGGACGGCAAGAAGAGCATTACCCTGAAAAACTCCGTGCCGGGGCGTTTTTTGTAGATATAGAACGAGAACAGAAGCGCGACGGGCGTTATCGCGAAAATCTGTACCGCCAGCATTAAAATAGAGTTGCCTATTACTTTGATATTCTGACCTAAAACTTTCCAGCCCTCGACGAAGTTGGCAAAACCCGCGTTTTTGTACGTAAGAGTTTTGGTAACGTCGTCTACGTAATAATCTTTGAACGCCAAAATAAAGGAGTTGAAGTTGATATACACGTAGAAAACGAGGTAGTGGAGAAGCGGAAAGGCGATAAACAACAGATAAAATCCGAGTTTTTTACGCCTTCCGCGCGTCATTCCGAATAAAGGTCTTTTTATATCCGTTTTAGTAGTCATTTGTTTTTAACCTAACGATTCCCAGTCCGCGACTTTCGCTCTTCTCGTCTGCGTAAAGATACTCGCGGCGGTTTCTCCGCCCATAAGCGCTGCGTAAGAGCCGTTATGATAACTGCCGAAGTAGTTGAGTTTACCGCCCCAGATAAGCGAGAAGGAAGAACGGTTTTTAGAGAACTTTATATTATCCGAAGCCGCGTAGACTTTATCGCCCGCCGCCTTTTCGATTTCGAGTACGCCCGCGTAAAAGTTGCCGAGCGAAGACTTATCGTAATCGTATTTTAAGTTCATGGTAAGTTTACTCGTTTCGGTAAAGGCTTTGAGTTCGGCGTCGCTGTACAAAAATTCGATGAATTCTTTTACGGCGCGGAAAAGTCCTTCGTTTTTCTCGACGCGTTTGTTTACGAAAACGGTCGCGCTGGTATCGATAACCGTGGGTTTTTTACCGTTTCCTTCGGTAACCTGACCGGTAAGTTGTACGGGCATGGGCATCATGCTTACGTTCGCTTCTTTGCCGCCCGACAACGATTTATATTTAGTGAGCGTTCCGCCGCTGACCGCTTCGCCGTACCAGAACGTCGAATCGACGAGCATAGCGCATCTGTCGTTATCGTTTGCGTTGTAATTGCCGAGAACGAAAAATTCCTGCGCTTTGGTGTTGGTCATCTGCTGATTTTTGAACCAACCTTTGTTTTTGGCGAGTTCGAGGAAAGACAGCGCGTAATAACGGGCGGACATATCGTACATTCTGTAACCGTTATCGTCGCTTAACATGACCGTTTCGGTCTGCGGCATTTTAATACCCGTGTTAAGGAGAGTTCCGTCGTAAGACAGCGCGCCCTCTTTAACGACTTCGACTTTCGCGTCGGTGAAGTTGCAGGTGGTCGCTTTCATCGCGTCGGTGCCGACCATACCCGCCCAGAGCGATTCGATAAGCATAAACGCGTAGTTCGCTCCGCCATTAATATCGCTTATCGCGAACGGATTGATCTGCTTTTTGTTTTTGATATAATCGCAGAGAACGATAAATTCTTCGAGCGAAGACGGAAGCCCGTCGTCGTAATCGTTCGGTATACCGTTAGGCCCGCACGATTTTTTCGTATTTTCGTTAAAAACGAAATTTACGCCCGCCGAAGAACCCGGCAAAAGCGAACTCTTATAATTTACGACGCTTTCTTCGCCGGGAGCCGCAATATAGAGATTCTCCGTCTTGAAAAGGTCTACGTTATACGAAATGCTTACGTCGTAAGAATAATGCGGAAGTCCGTAATATTTGCCGTCCGCGCCTTTGAGTTTGGGCAGAAGTTGCGGCTCTATTTTGCTCTGCAATCCCTTTACGAGGTCGTCTATATCCGCAAGGTATCCGCGCGTTTGCATATCGTAGATATTCGCGGAGTTCTCGTCCATAAGAATATCGTAATCGGGAATACTGCTCGTATAATCCGAGTCTTTATTGGTAGAAATTTCTACCTTTACGCCCTTTTTGCCGCTTTCGTAAGGCTCGTTCGCTTTTTCGGCGGCAAAACGATCTGCC
>USOJ01000002.1 GCA_900556195.1 uncultured Eubacteriales bacterium | reverse complement strand
CCCAGAATCGCCTGCGCCGCCGCGGAGAAGTCTTTTCGTTCGCTGAATACCGTCTTTTCTATCTCTTCGAATTCGGCGTTAGCGTTTTTCAGATATTCGCCGTATTCTTCGATAAGTTTATCGTATTTGTCGAAATTGAGAAGAATTCTGTCCGTAGGACGAACGATACTGCCGTCGTTTATTCTCGCCGAGATATCGATGAGTTTATCGAGTATATCGACGGAGAATTTATCGGGCAAAGCCATAATGTCTTTATCGAGAGCCTTCAAAGCGTCGGAAGCCGTTTCGATTTTGATTTTTCTTATCGCCTCTTTCGCTTCGAGCGTTACGCTGCAATATTCCGCCCATTCTTCTTCGGTGAAGTTCTTACCGTAGAAGCGTTCGGCGTCCGCAAGGTTTATCGCGTTATACGCCGCAACCGCCGCGGAAATTTCGCTTTCGTTAGCAAGAGTGAATTCTCCCTTGCTCTTCAATTCGATAAGTTTCTTCGCGTAGTCTATAAAGTCGGACATGTTCTTGTCCATAGCGAGATACTCTTCGTTTCTCGAAGCGAGATTGCCGAAGTAGGCTTTATAGATAAGCGAATCGTAGCCTTCGGTCGTTCCCGAAACGGTATTCGGATAAGTCATTCTTATCGGTAAATTACTACCCGCAAGGTCTACGAAGTTGTAGTAGCAGAGTTCGAGTCTGAAAAGATCGTAGTAGGGGTGAACCATACCGTATCCCGCAGCGGTCTCGGACAGTTTCGAATTCGCGTTATAACTGTTTTCGAGCGCGGGAGCGGAGTAAGATCTGAATTCTACGAGTCCGCCCATATCCGATTCGCTTCTCGGAACGAGCCCCGTACAACCGTAGAACGCGTAGTTACCTATGAGTTTTAAGGTTTCGGGAAGAATTATACGCGTTAAGTTCTTGTTCGCGTTGGCGGCGTAGAACTCTATTCTGTAAACGTCGTTTCTTACTTCGAGCGTCTTCTGAACCTTGCCGTTTACTTTCCAGTTCGCGGGAACGGAGTTAAGCGCGGCGTATCCCGACGGCATCTTTACGTAAAGCGCGCCATTTTCGATAGACGCGTAATCGTTAATCTGTTTCGTCGTAACGACTGCGCCGCCCGCTTCTTTATAATTGAAAGTTTCTAGGTTTTTCTGACCCGTGAACGCCGCTACGCCGATATACTTAATCGTAGACGGAATCGTTACCGATTTAAGATTTTCGCCTCTGCCGTAATATACGCAGTTAAAAGCGTAATCGCCGATTCTTTCGAGTTTCGGCGCGTCGATACCGCTTATCCTTACGTCTTTGAAAGCGTAATCGCCGATTTCTTTAAGATTCGGGGCGTTAATTACTTCGGTAAGAAGTTCGTTATTCGCGAACGCCGCTTCGCCGATTTTTTCAACCGTCGTGAAGTCGAACGTTTTAAGCGAACGGGCGTTTTGCGTCGTCTGCGGTTGCGTGAACGCGTAATTGCCTATCACTTTCGCCTTGTGAGTTACGTTTTCTATGCTTTCGCACTGCGCGAACATATAGTCGCCTATATAGTCTACGCTGTCGGGAAGAACTACCGTCGTCAGATTAGAACAGTTGAAGAATACGTACTCGCCGTCAAAATGCATTTTCGTCGCTTCGTCGCCGTCGCGCGTTAAACCCTTCTTAAAGGTAACTCCGTCGGGCAACTCTACGCTTTCAAGCGAGGTGTTGTACATAAACGCGCCCGTACCAATATATTTCAGCGTGGCGGGAAGCGTTATTTCGCCGAACGAGGGTGCGCTTCCCTTAAGGGTAAGTTTACCGAACGCGTAATCTCCGATAACTTCGAGCGCCGCGCTGCTTTCGACTTCCGCTCCGTTTACCACGGAAAGGAATTTTACCAAACCGAGAGCCGCGCATTCCGCGAACGCTCCGTTGCCGATAACTTTTACGCCGCCGAGTCTGACAGCCGTCAATTTGCTGTTATAGAACGCCTGAACGGGAATTTCGTCGGTTACGCCGCTCAAATCTACGAGTCCGCCAAGTTTGTCGCAGTTGGCGAACATTGCCTGACCGAGCGTAATCTTTTCGTCGTCGCTCATCTTGCTTCCGTCGGGAAGTTTAACCGTTTCGAGTTTTTTGCACGCCTGGAACGCTCCGAGTCCGTAAGATGACGCCTTGCCGAGCGTTACTTTTCCCACTTGCGAAGAATAGAACGCGCCTTCGCCCGCGACGAGTCCGTCGCCGAGAACGGCTTCGGAAAGATTGGAATTAGAGAACGCGTAGTCGCCTATCACGTTTACTTTGTCGAGATTTTCGACCGTGAAACCGTTTTCGTTATACGTTATGGTATTATTCACGATCTTTCTGCCGACCTGCGCGAAAGCGTAATCTCCGATAACCGCCTGACCGTCGGTAGCGGGAAGAATTACTTTCGTCAGATAATAGCAGCCCATAAACGCGTAATCGTCTATTTCGATATTTCCGCCGCCCGTAAAGGTTACGGAAGTAACGGGCTGACCCGTAAACGCGCCGCTGCCGATTTTCGAAATTTTGTCGGTATCGATAACGATATCGCCGTCTCCGTCGGCAACTATACCTATTATTATTTCGTCGCCGTTTTTACTCAACAGCCACGAGGGGTTAGCCGCGTCGACCTTATAATTTTCGTTTCCGTCTACGACGAAAGCCGCTTTATTGTTTGCGTCGTATACCGTGAATTTGGTGTCGGCGAATACCGAACCGCCCATACTCGTTATTTGGGTCTTGGGTTGGAATACCACTTTTTTAAGCGACGAGCACTTATAGAAGGCGTACGCGCCGAGCGCGACGTTTCCGTTCGGCAGCGTAACGCTTTCAAGCGAAGAATCGTTATAGAATACCTGCTGACCGATTTCGTTTATCGTAACTCCGTTACCGCAGACAATTTCGGTAAGGTTTTCGCAACCCGAGAACGCGCCCGTGTCGATTTTTTCAAGCGAATTCTTAAAAGTTACCTTCGTAAGGTTGTGGCAGTTTGCGAAACAATATTCGGGAATAGAAACTTTTCCGTATACTTCGATTTCGGTAAATCCCGTATTGACGAACATAGCGTAAGAAAGTTTCGTATGTTCGTTCATCGTTACTTTGTTAAGCGAAGTACAGTCTTTGAAGATTTCTCTGCCCGAATTACGAAGCGTCGAAACGTTTACTTCGGTGAGCGAAGAACAACCCTGAAACGCCCTGATACCGATTGCGTTTATCCTCGAAAGGTTTATCTTTTTGAGTTTTCTGCAACCGTTGAACGCGTACGCGCCGATAACTATCGTATCTTTGCCGAGTTCGCCGTCCTCGCTTAAACCGCCTGCGTCCGTTACGCGGGTTTTAATAGTTTCGAGTTTAGTCGCCCCGCTGAAAGCGTACTCTCTTATATATTGAAGAGTTTTAGGAAGAACGACTTCTTTAAGAGTGGTACAGTTATAGAAAGCGTATTTCTGAATTTCGAGAACGCCTTCGGGGATAACGACTCTCTTGATTTCGGAGTTTCCGCCGGGGAATTTGTTTTTATCGTAATCGTCTTCGTCGACTTCTATGGTATTGTCCGTCGTGTACAGCGGGAACGCGTACGCGCCGATATACAAAATACCTTCGTCGTCGGGAATTATGACGTTTCCGTCTTTATCGCCCATGCCTTTATACGCGACGAGCGTTCTGTTTTCGATTACGAACGGGCTTAACACTTCTATCGTAAGCGTAGCCGAGATATACGATACCGAACCCGTAACTTTATCGCGCGCTTCGAGCGTTATAACCGCCGAATCGGTACTCGTTCCCGATCCGTTGGATACCGCCACGACGATTCCGTTTTTGTCGACGGTTACCGCGCTTTCGTTACTGCTCGTATACGTGAGTTCGTAGTTATCGTCAACGTACCACGGTTTAAGATCGTAGAAAAGTTGAATCTTTTCGCCGGGATACATGCTTACTTTGCGTTTGTTTACGAGATAGTTCGTCGACCCCGTAGTACCTATTTCAGACGTCTGCGCGCCGCGGGCGTAAGCGTAGATAGTTTTGAATCTGCTGAAAGTAAGACTTTCAAGACCGCCGCTCGCGGGTTTTTCGATCGACGCTTGCAAGGGCGCGCTGACCGCTCCGGACGTAGTATCCGTAGTCGGACGAGAACCTTTCTTTACGTCGATTATCATTACGGCTTGTTTGCCGTCCATTCTCTCTCTTACGGTAATCGTCGCTCTGCCCGCTTTCTTCGTCTTGATTACGCCGCCTTTTACTTCGAATACGTTTTCGTTGGACGATATCCATTGAAGGTGAGCGAGGTACTCTTCCCGTTCTCTGTTATCGCCTACCGTCTTATCGGCGGTATAAAGGTAAGGCTTCAAATCGACGAGTTCGTTTTCGTAAGCGTTGAAGATTATAAGGTCTTCGCCCGCCGCCTCGCCGTTATCGGTGAATTTGAATTCGCCTTTCGTGCCGGGCAATTGACATACGTACAAGTTAGTGTTAAGCGCGTAATCGTCAATCGCGAAGCAAAGCGCGTTGGGAATAAGAGCGTCGTTGTATATAGCGTCGAGATAATCGGTTATTTCGAAATTAACCTGCGTATCCGTGCCTCTGCCGCCCTGTACGGGAATAGGATCTTCTGAAAGAACGGTATACGACGAGGACGAATTGAAGATTATCGGCGTTACCGACATCGCGTAGTGGTTATCGTATATCGTAAGCGTCATATAATAACGCCATTTTTTAAGATCGTCGTCGTACTCCTTTTCGTACTCGGCGTTACGAAGAACGGGTGCTTCGTTATCGAGATAGAAGTCGAACGAGTAAGAGTTTCTCTTGTTGGAGGAAACTCCGCCGTCGCCGTAGTCGAGTTCGCCCGACATGGTGAAGTTATATTGTCTGTTATTGACGAGCCCTATTTCGCTCGGTTTGACTTTGAGTTCTTCGTAGTAAGGAACGGGGCTTCCACCGTTACTGAACGCCTTATTCGCATTATAATCGATACGCGTCCACACGACTTCTCCCGTAACCTTATCGGTTATGGTGAACGTCATCTTTTTCGCCCCGCGAAGTAAGCCTGCCGCCACCGTGTTTATACCGTCTATCGTACCGAGCGAGTCGGAAATAGAGATATGCTCTTCGGTTGCGGGGATATTCGCGTCGGAGTAAAGATACGTTCCGAGCGGAATCATATAGTTGTAGTAGTACGAACCGTAAGGAGTGGTCGCGTAATAGTCGGCTTTAATCTTATCGTCGTCTACGACCGACGCGTCGTATTTCGTCGATTCTACTTCGTAGTAGGTTTTATCGAACATGGGCGCTTCCGTCCAGTCGCCGTAAAACGCAAGGAAGGGAACGTTAAGGTTTACCACGTCGTTTTTAGAACTCGTAAGTTTTACGAATCCTTCGACGTACATACCGTTTTCGAAATGCTCGTTGAGATATTTTTTATCGGTGGTATTCAAAGTATAGGTTACTTCTACTACCGCTTTGCCGCTCGCGGGTACGGAAACTTTCTTATTGCCGACGGCTTTGCCGTTTACCGTAACCTTAATATTGTTGGAAAGAATATACGGCGTTTCGGCAACGTGCTTATCGTCGGAAGACGAAACCGTTTCCGTCATACCGATCAGCGAACAATCGTAAGTCAACGCCTCGTCGGAAAGATTTTCGACGTTGAACTTCATCGTGTAAACGCCCTTGCGGGTCGGATCGTCGCCGAGTTCGAGTTTCGTCCTGTCGCTGCCGTCAACCGTGATATACGCCTTGGCGTTTACTGTCTTTGTGAAATTTGCAAGACCCGCGCCCTGCTTTCTCGGAGAATAGGGGTTATTCTCTTCGTTAAGCGCGATATCCGCGGTGGACATCATGAGTTGATTTACTAAGTTCTTGACTTCCCTTGCCGATTTATCGGGATAGGTGTCTTTTATATATTGGCGAATCAATACGACTATGCCGCAAAGATTGGGCGTAGCCATCGAAGTACCCGACAAGTGATCGTATCTGTACTTCTTTTCACCGTCTTCTTCGTAACTGCCGGGAACGGCGGAATAAATGTTTCCGCCGTGCGCGGTGATTTCGGGTTTAAGTTCGAGCGAGGGCGTAGGACCCCAACTCGAGAAGTCGGACATAAACGGACCTGCAAGATAGGTCGAGTTTATCGTCATAGTACCCGTTCTCTTTTTGGCGAGTTTTTCGCCGTCGTCTTTGGATATAGATACGGTGGGAATGTGCGCCGTCTTACCCATAGACATCGAAATATCGCCTTCGACGTTATTGTAAATAATGCAGGCAACCGCCCCGTAACGTTTGGCAAGACGCGCTTTTTCTTCGAAGGTGTTGTCGCCGCGCCTTACGAGTACGATTTTACCTTCAATCGAAATACCGCCGTCTTCGAGGTCTTTGAAGTTAATGTTTTTACCCGTACCCGAAACGGTAACGTATTCGAGCGTCGCGCTGTAACCCTTTACGGTTTTTCCGTCGCCGTCTTTAAGGTTTTTCTCTATGCCGAGCGCGCCGCTGTCGACGAGTTCCTGATAGAAATCGTTTTCTTCGGCGGAAATCGAGGAGGATTCTTTATAGAAGAACACCTGACCCGAAGTTTTTTTGCCGTTCATGTTCGCGACGATGTATCTGCTTCTCGTACCGCTTATCGAAGCGACCGAAAGCGCGCCTTTGTACGTCGACGGCGAACCTACCGTACCCGAATCGGGGTTGGTAACGAAGTTGGTGTTGCCTTGTTCCCCGCCGAAACTCGACGAATAACTGTTGCTCGCGGCGGTTATAAGGCTTATACCGCTTTCGTTGATACGGTCGTAAACGGCGTTGATGTTTTCTTTATCGGGATCTTTATCGCCTTCTCTCGTAAAGCCGCAGGAAGAACCGAGCGACATGTTTATCGCGTCTACGTTGAGCAAAATAGCGTCCTCGAGAGCGAGAAGTATGTCTTCCGTCTTACCGCCCGTGCTTAAATCGGGGAAAACCTTCATCAGGATAAGTTGAGCGTCGGGAGCAATACCCTTGATAACGCTGTCGTGTCCGCCGATAATACCCGCAACGTGCGTGCCGTGCTCGCTGTCGTAAGGGAAAACGTCGGCGTCTTTATCCGCGTAGTCGTAAGAGAACGGAATTTTATCGCTGTACCACACTTCCGAAGCGGTAAGACCTTTCGTTATTTTCGCAGCGTTGAGTTTGGAAAGCAAAGTCTTTCCGCTTTCGTCCGTCTGCGTAAGCGTAGAGGCGGTCATAACGAGATTGGACTTATCGAAATCGGGACTATTGAACACGCTGTGGCTCATATCGAAACCGCTGTCGAGAATCGCGACGGTCGTCCCTCTGCCCGAATAAGGTTTGCCGTCTTTGCCGACGGGCATGTTTTCGGGTTGGTAAATACCCGTATCAGGGTCGATTTCTACTTCGTTTTTCGAAACGTCGGTGTCGACGCTCGCTCTGTTATAAGTTTCGGATATCGCAACCGACTTTACGCCGTCGGTCTTTTCGATTGCCGAAATATTGCCGTAGGTCGTCTGAATAGCGAAACCGTTAAGCGCGGCGTCGTAAGAATACACGACCTTGTCGACGAGATTTTTGCTCTTTAACGCGTTAAGAACGCTTTTTTGAGTTCTCGCGATTTTTTGGCTCTGCATAACGCCCGAAAACGAGTTGGCGTAATCGGCGACGGAGTCTTCACCCGTTCCGCCGTAATTGTAAACTTCGATAAGCGAGTCGCCGTCGACCCCGACTATCAGAACGACTTCGTCGTCGTCGTTGTAGCCGTTGTTCTCGATAAGATATTCCGCCTTAATGCGGTCCATAGCCTGTTCGGGAGTCAACTTATAATCGCTTTGCAAAATTTCGAGTTGTTGTCTTGAACCCGTGTTACCTGTCGGCTGCGTAATAGCGGTCGAGGGCGTTACGGACGAACCGTCTTTTTTAACGCTTGCCTTGACCGTAGTACCGAGCGTTACGGCGGAAAGCATTATCGCCGTCAACACGGAAAGGATTTTAATTCGCATGTTCTCTCCTTTTATCTGATAGTTTCCGAATGAACGTCATTCAATCGGATTGCATAAATTTTCATTTATACGAACATATATTATTCTAGTATGCATTATAGCGCAAATCTTGCCGAAAGTCAATAAAAAGCGAGGTTTGAAGCCGCTCGCCATCCTTTAAGGCAGTTTATGATTTATATAAGTTTTTCTTATAAATAAGAAATATGCGGGATAATTTATAAATATTTTTTGCTTTTCGCATAAAAATATGATTAAAAAAGCCGTCCGAAGCGAACTTTTTATCTCGTTCGCTTCGGACGGCTTTTTTATTTCACAAACATTTCATTTTGATTTTTAAGCCCGCTTAATACTTATTGAGCCAAATCCAGGCAAGCACTGCGGCAACCGCGAAACACCCGATAATTATCAGATATTTCGGCAAATAATACAGGAACGCAGCCTTCAACATGGCGCGTTTTTCTTTTTTTGAAAGTTTTACGCCGTCGTCCTTTTTAACCTTGTCGACATTGTTACCGACCCCCGACATATCGTAAAGAGTTCTGCCGTCGTCTTCGATATAAACGACTTTCGGTTTCTTTTTACGCGCTCGGTTCGTCTTCGGCATCGTGTTCGTTCTCTCCGTCGGCTATTTTGTCGTTTATTGCGTTTTTCGCCTTATTGCGTAACTTTTTGTTCGCTTTTTCCTCGGCGATTCTTCTTTCTTCTTCCTGAATACGTTCCCATTCTTCGTCGTAAGCGGCAAGATTTGCCATGATCTCTTTATCGTAAAGGTGGCAGGCGACGAAATGACCTTCCGATACTTCGTTGTACGCGGGGTCTTTGAACTTACAGACGTTCATACACTCCGAACAGCGGGTATGGAACTTACAGCCTTTCGGCGGATTTGCGGGCGAAGGAATATCGCCTGCGAGTATAATCCTGTTCATTTTGACTTCGGGATCGGGTACGGGTACGGCGGAAAACAACGCCTTCGTGTACGGGTGCATGGGGTTATCGAAAATAGCGTCCGTTTCGCCGAGTTCCATCATATTGCCGAGGTACATAACGAGAATCTGGTCGGTTATATACTTGACTACCGACAAATCGTGCGAAATAAACACGTAGGTCAATCCCATAGTGTTTTGCAGGTCTTTAAGCAAGTTTATGATTTGCGCCTGAATGGAAACATCGAGCGCGGAAACGGGTTCGTCGCAGATTACGAGTTTAGGGTTGACCGCAAGCGCCCTTGCGATACAGATTCTCTGACGTTGACCGCCCGAAAATTCGTGCGGGTAACGATCGTAATACTGCGGTTGAAGTCCGCATTTTTTCATTACGTCCATAACGTAATCGTGCACTTCGTTTTTAGGTACGATTTTATGAACTTTAACCGCTTCCGAAATAATGTTGCCGACGGTCATTCTCGGCGGCAGCGAGGAATACGGATCCTGAAATATGAGTTGCATATCGGTGCGATATTTTCTCATACCCGATTTTTTGAGTTTGGTTATGTCGTGTCCGTCGAAATAAATTTTTCCGCCGTCGGAGTCGTACAATTTAAGTATGGTTCTGCCGAGCGTGGTTTTACCGCAACCCGATTCGCCTACTATACCTATCGTCGTTCCGCGTTTTACCTTGAAACTTACGTTATCGACCGCTTTAAGATATACGAGCGGCTTACCGAAAACGGAAGTTTTTATCGGGAAATATTTTTTAAGATTTTCGACTACGAGTATATCGTCGGGCGAAGTCGCGACTTCGTCGGAATCGGTTTCGATCGTATTTTCTTCGATCGTCTGCCCGATTTCGGTTTCGACTTCTTTTTTCTTAAACTTAAACATCTTTTTTGCCCTCGTATAAATGGCAGGAAACGTAATGCTCGTCGTTGATTTTTATTTCCTGCGGATATTCGCCGTCGCACGCGCAAACGCAACGCGTACATCTGTTTTTGAAATAACAGTTATCCGGGAGGTTTATAGGATTCGGCACCTGACCGGGGATAGAATAAAGCGGCTCGTCGGCGTTCGACGTAATGAGCGGTTTACTCTTCTGAAGTCCCATAGTATACGGGTGCAGAGGATTTTTGAATATTTCTTTCGCGCTTCCTCTTTCGATTACCTTGCCCGCGTACATAACGACTACTTCGTCCGCCATTTCGGCTATAACGCCGAGGTCGTGGGTAATAAGCATTATCGAACACCCCTGCGAGCGTTGCAGGTCTTTTAGAAGTTCGAGAATCTGCGCCTGAATGGTAACGTCGAGTGCGGTCGTCGGTTCGTCCGCTATGATAAGTTTCGGGTTACCCGCAAGCGCCATCGCTATCATTACCCTTTGGCGCATGCCGCCCGACAATTCGTGCGGATAGGCGGAATAAAACCTTTCCGGCATAGAAATACCGACTTTTTTGAGCATTTCTATACTATATTCCTTAACCTGCTCTTTATTGAGTTCGGGCTTGTGCAGGAACGAAACCTCGTCGAGTTGGTAGCCGATAGTAAATACGGGGTTAAGACTCGTCATGGGTTCTTGAAATATCATCGTGATATCCTTGCCGCGAATTTTATGCATCGCTTCGGTCGGCATTTTGGCTATGTCGTAGCCGTATTTTTTGCCGTTTTCGGAATATCCGAGTTCTTCAACGTTGAATCTTATCTGTCCGCCCGTAACCTGACCTTGCGGAGCCTGTACGAGTTGCATTATCGAAAGCGAAGTAACGCTTTTGCCGCAACCGGACTCGCCTACCACGCCAACTATCTTATTTTTAGGTATCGCGAAAGATACGCCGTTGACGGATTTGACTGTTCCGCGGTCGGTAAAGAAACTCGTATGCAAATCGTCTATTTCTACTACGTTGTTTTCGTCGTCCATCTCCGCCGTGTATTCGGCGGGGGCGAGTTTACGACGCTTTTGCGCCTCGTAGTACTTCATTTGCTTTACGTTATATTTAATTATCGCGCGGCTCTCTTTTATGGTGAG
Source organism: uncultured Eubacteriales bacterium (assembly GCA_900556195.1). GTDB lineage: Bacteria > Bacillota > Clostridia > Christensenellales > Borkfalkiaceae > UBA10281. The sequence continues at coordinate 7,371 of USOJ01000002.1, read as the reverse complement.
ATAATCCGACGTCTTTTTATTGTCTTTCATCTTTAAGTCCTTTTTAGACCCTTATTTTCTCGCTTTGGGATCCATAGCGTCGCGCAAGCCGTCGCCTATGAAGTTGAATCCGAGTACCGCTATAACGATCATGATACCCGCAGGCAACCACATATTCATAAAGTAAGTCAGAATTTCGGTATCGTTCGCCGTCGCTATCATCGTTCCCCAAGCCGCTTTCGGGGGTTGTACGCCGAGACCGAGATAACTCAAAGTCGACTCGTACAAAATTACGCCGCCGAGTCCGAGCGTCATCGAAACGATAAGTTGCGGCATTACGTTAGGCAGAAGGTGTACGAAAATTCTGCGCCAGGTAGGCATACCCATAACTTCGGTGGCAGTCATATATTCCTGTTCGCGCAAGCCTAAAATCTGACCGCGGACGAGCCTTGCCGTTCCGCTCCACCCGAACAGCGTTATTATCGCCATCAACAGGTATATTCGCTGATCCGCCGCTACGTTCCACGAGTCTATAACCGCCGAAGCGATAAGCAGAATCGGGAGCGTGGGTATACAGTTGAATATATCGACTATACGCATTATAACCTGATCGACCCAACCGCCGAAATAACCCGAAATACCGCCTATCAATACGCCTAAAAAAGTTTCCAGAAATACGACTATAAAGCCGATCGTAAGCGAAATTCTTCCGCCGTACATCAATCTGACGAATATATCGTAACCGTTTTTATCTGTGCCGAGTATATGATTTTTCGACGGTTTGGCAAGCGAATTAAGGTCGGAATGAACGGTAACGAACATCGTTGACTTAATCGTTATTTCTTCGCCCAGTTCGGGGTCGTATTGCGTATACGAACAATCGATTTCTTCCACGCTCACTTTACCGCTGTAATCGGCTTCGGATTCGTCCCATTTGTTGTAGATGACGGGTCCGAGGAAAGAAAACGCGAACAGAAAAACTATCATTATTATGCCGACGAGCGACAATTTCGAACGGAAAAACCTACGGAAAACGAGTCTTGCGGGGCTCATTTCTTTATAGGTAACTTCCTGCTTTTCTTCGCCTTCGATTTTTTCGACGGTGTTTTCCAAAGTTTCGGAGGTTTGTTCCTGTTTTTCGGTTTCGATTATGGTTTCTAATTTATTTTCGTCCATATTAACCTCCTAACTTGACTCTCGGATCTACCACCGAGTACATTATATCGGAGAAAAGCGTGCCGATAACGGTAAGTATAGCCAAAAACATGTTATATCCCATTACGAAGGGAACGTCGGCTTGTCTTAAAGCCTGATAAGCAAGACGACCTATACCGTCGATAGCGAAAACCTCTTCGGTAATCATCATACCGCCGAACAACGACGGCAAAATACCCGCAAGCAACGTCGCGAGCGGAATCATGGTGTTTCTGAAAGCGTGTTTATAGATAACCGTCTTTTCGGAAAGACCTTTCGCCCTTGCCGTCCTTATATAATCGGAATTGAGAACTTCGAGCGTATTGGTACGCGTATAGCGCATAAGCCCGCCGATAGACAAAATTACGTTTACGAAAATCGGAAGCGCAAGGTGGTGAAGAATATCCCCGAATTTCTGAATAAATCCCGCGAAGTCTTTGGTATAGTTCGCCGTAGGCGAAATCAGACCGCTTGACGGGAATATCGGTATATCGACCGCGAACGCCTTAATCGCGATAGCCGCGAAGAAGTACGTCGGGAGAGATATACCTATCATCGTGAATACCGTAACGGTATAGTCGCGGACGGAATATTGGTGCGTCGCGCTCGAAATTCCGAGCGGTATCGCGATAAGGAACTGCAAAATCGTGGCGATTAAAGCAATCGCGAACGACACCCACATGTTATCGCCGATAACCCTTGCGACGGGTTTTTTATAGAGGAAAGATTCGCCTAAATCGCCCTTGAAAAGTTTGCCTATCCAGGTGAAATAACCGCCTAAAACGGAAGAGAATTTTTCCCAACCGGTGGCAAGACGATAAGACGTACCGCTCGAAATGACGTTACCGTCGACGGAAACCGATATAACGATATTGCCTTTTGAATCGACTTCTGCGGAATACGTTCCCGTAAGTATCGCTTCTTCTTTGGTTACGCCCTTCTTTCTGTCTTTACCCTTATAAAATTCAACAGTATGCCTGACGTATTCAGTTCCATCCCTTCCTTCCGTTTTAACATTCCGAAGTACAAGTCGAAAATTTTTACTCCTGTAAGTACCCTCTACGAAAGAATAAAGAGTATCTTCGTCGGTTCTGCCGAGAAGTACGGCGTTATCGTGCGCGTTTTGTTTCGTGTTTCTCGTATAAGAGCCGCCGAGAGAATATTGTTCGTCTTTGCTCTTGACGTTTGACTTTACGCCGACCGAAGTATAAGATTCGGGAACGGCAAGACCGTATAAAGATTTGAATCGGTCGATATCGTCCTGCGTAATCGTCCCTTGACTTAACTGGGAAGAATACTTATTATCGATATAATCGTTAGGCATCATTCTGACGAGCGTATAGATGATAATCGACACGCCGAACAGAATAATGAGCGATATTCCGATTCGTTTAAGAATATACTTGAACATAGTTTACCTTTGCATAGCCGCTTTATCGGGCGGTTTAAAAACGACGAGACCCCGCAACGCCTCGAAGCGTCGCGGGAGCGTTTATATCGTTATTTTATTTTGAGAGAAAGAGACGTAAGGTCGCTTATAAGCCCTTTATAAGCCGAAGTCTTTTTCGTGAACGTCGAAGCGTCTATCTTCGTGCTGTTGTACGCGAACAAGTCGTTTCTCTGATAGGTCGGCAGTTCGACCGCAAGTTCCATAACGTAGTCGAGCGCTTCAGAATATCTCGCTTTACGTATTTCTACGTCTTCGGTTTCTCTTGCCTGCTCGATTACGGTCGACAAGTTGTTTACGATTTCCCATTGATTCCTATACAACGAGGTGGATCTGCCCGCCTTAATCTGCGGATATCCCCAGTTGTAAACCGAAGTTGCCTTGGAATCTTTATGATATACCTGATACATATCGGGGTCGATAGTCGAGCCCCATGCAGCCGCCCAGACCGTAAGTCCGCCCGTAGCGAGCGCGCTCAAAGCGTTGGCGTTAGTTCTTACTTCAACGTTGAACCCGCACTTATTGAGCAAGGTCGCGGCGTTCATAAGCATATTCCAACCGGGGTGATCCTGACTTTCGCCGGCAATCGTAAAGGTATATTTCAAAACTTCGCTTCTGCCGTCTTTACTCCTGCGGTAAATACCGTCGGAACCCGGCGCGAATCCGTCCTTTCTGAGAAGCGTCTGAATGAATTCGATTTGTTGCGCCTGAGTGAGTTTTTGTCCGTCGGAAATTCCTTTCTTGACGATGAAATCTCTGTAATCCTGATCGAATTTACCGTCTGAGTACGTATTGTCGTTTACGCCTGCGGGAACCGCTCCGCCGATGTACGGATAGTAAGACACCGCGCCGGTGGGATACGCCCAACTTTCTTTCGACATCGGACGGTAGATAGGATCAGCCATCGTGCCGTAATAAGATTTTACGCCGTCTGCAACGTCAACCGCGTACATAATGGCGCGGCGAACGTAAACGCTTGAAATTTTACCCGCGTTGATACCGATATATCCGTAACCGGAAGTACGTACGACTTTTTCGTCGAATCCGCTCTTGTTATCTACGGAATCACGCATTTTAACGGTTGCGTTGGGAGTAGCGTAGTCTATAGAGCCCGAATACAGGTCGTCGAGCATACGCGCGGCGGTCGCAACTTTATATCTTACTTTTTTAATCTTCGCTACTTTATATTCTTTACCGTCGGAAGCAACCTTAGTGAACGGAACGGTATTGCCGTCTGCGTCCGTCGTAGTCGCCTTACCGAGATTGTAATAGGGATTGCGTTCGTAATAAATTACGCCGTTGTCGTAGAACTGGCTTCCGCCGGTCGCGCTTCCGCCCGAAGCCTTACTCGCCATGTACGCGCCCGCGCCTACCGGAAGACCTATCTTACTCGGACTGTTTACCACGTTCGAATAGAAAGTCTGCGAAGCGAACTCAACGCCGAAATTCTCTTCGTAATCGAATTTCGCAATATGGTCGGCGTCCGAATAATAGTACATCGGGGCAACGCCTATGCCGAAGTTCCAGATAGCCTTGGGGTCTACGCCGTTTATGGTTATGGACAAAACTTCGTTATTCGTTACGTTGCCGTCGGCGTCGTATTCTGCCTTGGGATAGGTAACTTCTTTGTCGTCCGTTACCATGGTTTTTCCGTCGCTGCCCGTAACGGTCTTTTTATTAGTAAAAGTTACCGCTCCGTCTTTATTGGCGAATTTGATACCGCTGATGTTTTTAACTGCTTTACTCGAAGAAGTATCTTTGAAATATTCTTCCATTGCGGAATTAACGAGTACCTGATAGAGTTTATTTGCCGAAGCCGAATAATTGATTACCTGGTCGAGTTGCCCGGGAACGTAATCGTCAAACACGTATTTTAACGCTTGTTCTCTCGTTATTTTCGCCACGTCGGCAAGCGTATCGTATAAGCCTACGTTTACTTTGAGTTCAAGGGTTTTTCTGTTCCATGTAATTTTACCGTAGTTATAGAGGAAAACCTGCGCGTCGGTTGTAAATTTGACGCTTCTTCCGTCTTTATCTTTCGTAACTTTATTGCCCTTTTCGTCGGTGAGTTCGAAAGTGGAATACGAACCCATATAAGAGTTGTAGTCGGATTCGAGTTCGTCCCAGAACAAACTGTTTTCACGGGCGCCACCCTTCGCCGTTCCTACGATTCTGTCGAAATCGTCAACGACGTATTTGTAATCGTCGCTCGGATGTTTCGTTTTATAATCTGAAAGCAAATCTCTGAAATCGTCGATATCGTATCCGTCTACCGTATCACCCTTAGCCTCAATCTGGTCGCAGATATCGTAATACGCTTTCGTCAAATTCGTTACGCGTTTCGTTGCGGACGTTTCAAACGCCGTTCCGAAATTTTCTTGTTCTTTCTCGTCGTTGCTTTGCGTTCTATACGCTTTAAGACCTACGATATCGGTAGAATAAATGGTGCTCGAACCCGTATAAGACGGATCGAGATAAACGTAGTAGTTGAACAATACGTCTTTTATCGTAAGCGCGCTACCGTTCGAAAACTTGATATCGTTTTTAAGTACGAAATAATACGTGGTAGTATCGTTCTTTTCGTCGTACATAACGCCGAGATCTTTGGTTATAACCTCTTCGTCGTCGCCCCAGGTATAAGTTCCGTCGGCATCGTTGCCGAGCATACCGAGTTGAGTCATACCGACTACGCTGCCGTCCGCGCCCGTCGTAGAAAAGAAGGGGTTAAATACTCTGTCTACCGGGTCGGAAGCGAGTACGAGCGGATCGTTTTCGTTGTCGTACGTTCTCTTCGCGGTCGCTTTACTCTTACAACCGGTAACGATTACGCTGCCACCGATCATAGTAGCGCAAAGAACCGCAGAAACTATTCCTTTTACGCTTTTTTTCATAAATTTAGTCATATATTCTCTCCTAACTTATTCAATAGATTTCATTGTCTTACAGTTTGCCTTTCGGCGACGCTTAGGATTACTCCTGAAACCGAGACCTCGTCGAAAGAGGCTTTCCATACGGATCCGTCAAGACTTTCGTTGTAGTTATTTCTTACCGTACTGTTTCTACCGTACTTAAATACGTATTCGTCTATCGCAACGGATACGTTTTCGAACGAACACTCGGAAATCGAGTAAGCGACGGGCGCAAAGTACGCTCCTACGATTGAACCGTCTTTATCGTTATTAACACCGAGATCGAGCGTTACCGAAACGCCTTCGATCGAAACGTCCTTAAACGTAAGACCTTTAATGTCCTTTCCGAAAATACCGCCTTGGAAAGTCATACGTTTTTCGTTAGACGGATCTTTCGTTATGACGTCAATCGCGTATTGATCTATCGTCATTTTGAAGTTTTTAATCTTCTTGACCTCGCCGTTCGCGCCGACGATACCCGTATACTTCGGTTTGCCTTCCGCGTTTACCGTAAACAACGAATAGAAGTTAAAGTCCGCTTTGGTTATTTTTCCGCCGTCGACGGTACCGAAATCGATATCGTTTACGAGATATAAGGCTCTGCCTTCGTATTCGCCGTCCGAACTTTCGATACCCTCTCTGGTATTTATTATCTTGTACACGCCTTCGATATAATCAACGACGACTCTGACCGTCTGATCGGTTTTCGCTTTTTCGAATTTATGGTTTTCGTCGAACGGGTTGCCGTCGAGATCCGTAAAGTTACCCGTCGGGGTATGACCTTCGTAATTATCTGCGGCTTTCAGAATGGACTCGCGATTATATCTGAACGTAAGCCCCCATTTGACTCTGACGGTCTTCACCGACTTGAATTCGTCGTTTTCGAGATAACCTAAATCGTAAGTATAGATTATGTTCTTATCCCACTTCGCGTAAAGTCTGAATTCGCCGTTCGTTTCGGAAAGTTCTTCTTTGGTGGGAACGGGGTCGTCGAAATCCCACTTGCCTTCGTAAGTTCCGTCTTCGTTTTTAACCCTGTACCAGCCCTCGATGTAACAACCGGACTTTTCGAATTCGCCCGCTTGTTTGGAGTCGAGTTTAGGCACCGTTTCGTAATTTGTCGTTTCTTTATAGGGTATCTTACGCAAATTATCGTTCGGGAACTGATAATACACCACGATGTCGCTCGTACTGTTCATAAAACTTCCGCCTTCGAGACAGTAGACGACTTTCGTGCCGACTTTATTGTTTGCGCTTTTCCTCTTGCACCCCACGAGCAGGCAACCCGCCGCAAGTATGCATAAAACGGAAACGATTAGTATTTTTATTCGTTTCATCTCTATACATCGTCCTTTTTTCAGCAACGCCGTGCGAAAAACGTCATAACGCCACTATTCGACTATTAAGATATACTTCATTATATCACTTTGCTCGTTTTTAGTCAAATATAAAATTTTTACCGACGGGCATTTCACAAACACTACACAAACGTTTTTCTTATAAAAGATATAAGCCGAGATTATACAAATTGAATAATATTCGCGTTTTTTGCATAAAAAGCCACGCTTGCGGGCGATAGCCTGCAAGCGTGGCTTTTGAAGTCTGATTTTCGTTACTCTTATTCCATAACGGCGTTAGCGCCGGCGGCTTTAAGAGAAGCAACCATCTTTTCAGCCTCTTCCTTCGGAGCGGCTTCTTTAACGGTGCCGAGTTTTTCAACGAGGTTCTTAGCGTCAACGAGACCCAAACCGGTGATTTCTCTTACCGCTTTGATGACGGCAATCTTGTTACCGCCGATTTCTTTAAGAACTACGTTGAATTCGGTCTTTTCTTCTTCGGCGG
>USOJ01000001.1 GCA_900556195.1 uncultured Eubacteriales bacterium | reverse complement strand
AAGCCCCTGCCGATGTTCGATGCGACGCCGCAATCGCCGCTTTCGGCGTTACCGCCTGCGGCGGCAAGAAAGCCGCGACCGAAAAAGAAGACCCGACGAAGACTTATCTCGACGTAGGCGTTTTCGACGCGGGTCTCGGCACGGCGTATTTCGACGCGCTTAAAAAGGACTTCGAGGAGTATTACGCCAACAAGAGTTTCGAAACGGGTAAGCAGGGCGTAGTTGTCCGCGCGTTGAAAAAGAGCACCGAATTCAACCCCGCTAACCTCGTTCAATCCATGAAGAATTACGAGCCGATAATGTATATTCTCGACCACGGCGATTACGAAGAATTCACCAAGCAGAATCTTTTAGCAGACGTTACCGACGTTATGACCGACGTTTATCTCGACGATAACGGAAATATCGCGGAATCGGAAGACACCGCCACGCAGTCTATCGAAGACACGATGATCGCAGGGTATTCGGACGTATTCAAAAAGAACGAACGCTATTACGCCGTGCCGTATATGCTGTCCGTTCCCGGCATAATTTACGACGCAGATTTGTTCGATACCGCCAAACTTTATTTCAAAGCCGACGGCACTATCGGCGCGAACGCAGCCGACGTAAAAGCGGGCAATTGCGGAGTGGGACCCGACGGGGTTGCGAGTACTTCCGACGACGGGCTTCCCGAAACCTGGGATGATTTTCTTACTCTCATGAAAAGAATCAGGGACGCTAACTATTATCCGTTTACCTGGGCGGAATCTCCGACTACTTATCAGATTTCTCGTCTCGTAAACACTATCTGGGCGAACTACGAGGGCTACGATAACTATATGCTCAACTATTCGTTCAACGGTTACGACACGGGTCTCGAAGAATCGATAGACGAAGAAAACTTTATCGACCTTCTCGATCAGGAAGGCAGAAAAGCCGCAATCAAAGCGTTTTACGACATAACCAAAAACAGCGGAAACTATTCGTCGAAAGCGAGACCGGGCGGCGGTAACAATCACACGGGCGCGCAACGCGAGTATATACAGAGCAAACGCTACGGCAAGAGAATAGCGATGTTCGTCGAAAACAGTTACTGGGAACAGGAGGCGCGCGACGTATTCAACGGCGAACCTAATCAGAGCGTGAACGGTTACGGCAAACGTAATTTCAAATATATGCCCATTCCGAAATTTATCGGGGTTGACGGCATAAAAGATCAGACCAATACCGAACGCGTTCTTCCCGCGCAATTTGCCGACAGTTATATCTGTATCAGCGCGAAAAACAAGAACAAAAACCCCGCCGTTCAGACGGAAGTCGCCAAACTCTTCATCAAATTCATGCAGCAGAGATCTCAACTCGTACAATACACCGCCAACACGGGTTGTATAAGACCTTATAATTACACCGTGTCGGACGAAGAGGCGGAAACCTGCACGCCGTATACGCAAAGCATATTGAAGTTCATCGCCGAAGGGGCGAGACTTGCGCCTAACCTTCAGATTGCAACCAAACGTCGCCTGTATAACGCCGAAATCGGATTCTACGAAGGCGAAAACGGCTTTGCGTTCCGCGCCAAAGTAGGCAATTCGACGTATATGGATCCGTTTACCTATTTCTTCAAGAATACGGGCAAGACGGTCGACAACGCCGTAGCTGATATGAAAACGACCATAACGAACGTTTTGAAACAGGCAGGGGCGACCAACTGAAAATTCAGACGATTACCGCGGCGAAGAATATAACCCGCCGCGGTAACCAAACCGATCGGACGCGTTGCGCGTCTGCGATAAATAACGGACTATGAGAGATAAACCTTCGATTTTTAACGGCGTTAAGTGGTTTTTTTACGACGTTAAAGTAAAATTATTCGGGTGGATCGGAAAGAACAAAAAACCGAGAGCCTACAATAAAAAACTCGGACAGGGCGTGTTTTTGTTTTTATTTCTGCTCTTTCCCGTGTTGCAATTCCTTATCTTTTACGTAGGGGTTGCCGCCAACACGCTGAAACTCGCATTTCAGGTATGGAACCCCGATACGCAGACGTATTCGTTTTCGTTCGAGACTTTCGCCAGGGCGTTCAACGAGTTTTTCGTTACGGGCGAGATGTCGATTCTTATAAAAAATTCGGCGATACAGTTTGCCGTCGGATTGTTTATCGGAATGCCGCTTCAGATAATGGTGGCGTACGTCGTGTTCAAAAAAGTACTGCTTGCAAACGTTTACAAGGTAATTTTGTTTATGCCCAACATAATATCGAGCCTCGTGTTCGTATTGTGCGCCAAGGTGCTTATGCAAAAGGGCTTGCCGGTACTTCTTAAAAAGCCCGACTTGCTGCTGCTCGATCAATACAGTTCGTCGAGTTTCTATTCCGTTCTGATATTCGGAACGTGGATGAACTTCGCGGGCGGGCTTATCATATACCTGTCGGCGATGTGCAGCATTTCGAAAGACGTACTCGAATACGGGCAACTCGAAAATATGTCGTCGCTGAAAGAGTTCCTGCACGTGGTGCTTCCGTCGATATTCCCGACGATCGTTACCTATATAATCGTAGCGATAGCGGCTTTCTTCACCAACTACGGACATTTCTATTCGTTCTACGGCGGCGAGGGCAGCGGAATGCAGGTGTATATGACGCTGGGGCTGTATTTCTTTAAGAAAGTAGCGGGCGGTCTGAATACGCCTATGAGCGCGCTCCGAGCGGAATATCCGATAGTTTCGGCTTCGGGTATCATATTCACGGCGATAGTTGCTCCGATAACCTTTTTGACCAAGTATTTACTTGAAAAATTCGGACCGAGCGAGGATTAAGACTATGAGAGTTAAGAAAAACAACAGAATTTCTCGCAGAATGGACGCTTTTCAGATAATACTCTACGTCATAGTGGCGGTTTATTGCCTGTCGATGGTTTACGTATTGCTTTTCGGGCTTATAAACTCGCTTAAAGACGCAACCGATTTCGAATGGTTGAACCCTTTCGGATTTCCGCATAAAGAATTCGGCTGGAAGTTCGACAACTATTCTAAGGTACTTAAAGAATTCAAAGTTTCGAGCATGAGCATGGGCGGCGAAGAAGTCGGCTTTATGGGTATGTTCGTAAATTCGCTTCTGTACGCCGTATTTATGTCTCTGTTCAGCATGGCTACGCAGATAATGGTGGCTTACGCGATAGCGAAGTACGATTTCAGGTTGAAACCTCTTCTTTACGGCGTGGCGGTAATAGTCATGCTTTTGCCGATAATCGGCTCGCTCGCTTCCGAAGTGCAGATGGCGGACACCTTCAATTTCAGAAACAATCTGCTCGGAATCTGTCTTATGAAGTGCAAATACGCGGGGCTTTACTTCCTCGTGTTCTACGCGACGTTCAGAAGCGTTTCCTGGACGTACGCCGAGGCGGCGCAGATAGACGGCGCAGGGCATCTTAAAATCTTTATAGAGATAATGCTGCCCCTTATCAAGAGTACGGTTTTCGCGGTGTTCATTCTCTTATTCATAGAATTCTGGAACGATTATTACACTCCGATGATCTTTCTTCCGCAATCACCCACGATGTCTTACGGCTTGTTCGTATTCCAGACGGACAACAGGGCGAGCCAGCCCATTCAACTCGCGGCGTGTCTGCTTACCTGCCTGCCTATTCTCGTATTGTTCGTGGTTTTCAAAAACAAGATCATGGGCAACGTAACGATGGGCGGCTTGAAAGGTTGATTTCGTGTAAAGGAGGAATTAAAATAAAATGACGAATAAAAAAATATCGATAATAAAAGCCTTCGCGCTGGCGATTTTATCCGTCGCGCTCGTATTCTGCGCGGTAGGGTCTATGCTGAACGCAACGGCTGCCGAAAGTCGTATTTCGTCGATAACGATCGAAATCGATTACGGCGACTACGACGCCAACGATTTGCCGAAGGGTAAAGCGGGCAAGTCGTACCCCGTGTTCGCGTTCGTCGCGACCGATAACGAAGGCGCGACGGTAACCGAAACGCGCGTTACCGTAAAAGACCCGAACGGCGAAATACTTTCGCAGCGCGGCGGAAGATTTGCGACAGACGAAGCGGGCGAATACACGATCGAATACGTCGCGGTAAGCGGAATAGTACACGCGACGAAAAAGATAACACTGACCGTAGAGGAATATACCGACACCATGGTTTATAACCCCGACGGCGAGGGCGTTCCCTCGGCGGCGGAAACGGGCGAAGTCGTAATCGTCGATTTAGGTACGTTTTCGGGCGGCGTGGGAGATCTGACTTATAAAACAGAACTTACGCTCGGAGAAACCGAAATCGCGTTTACCGAAACGAACAGGGGAGTTTACTTCATCCCCGACAGAAGCGGCGTTTATACACTCGTATATACGGCTTGCGATTTCGTCGCGGACGAAAAATCGGAGAAAAGAACGATAACCGTAACCGACGGCGAAAATCCCGTAATGCAAACGCCGTCGATTCCCGCTTCCGCGGTGAGCGGCGAAACGATAAAACTTCCGCTCCCCGACGGCATTTTGTATCACGGCGGCGAAAAATATTATCTTCCCGTAAAAGTTTACTTCGACGAAACCGAAGTCAGAACGGATATGCAGGTTAAAAATCTCGTCGCGGGCGAACATACGATAAAATACGAGTGCGTAAGCCCGATAGACGCCGGCAAAAAGACCGAATACGCGTTTACTCTGACGGTAAAAGATAAAACCGTAGCCGACGGCGCGCGCCTTTTCGATAATTATTTCGATTTCGTAAACTGCAAACCCGTGACGACCGCTGACAGAGAATACGCCGTAAAAATAGGCAAAACCGAAGAAGCGTCTTTCGCTTTTTCGCGCGAGATACCCGTCGATTATCTCAACTTCGAGATATCTACTACCGCGGGTACGTCTTCGTATTCTCAGATTTATTTCGTGATGACGGACGCTAAAAACGCGTCGGATAAAGTAATGGTAAGAATCAGAAGACTTTCGTCTTACGACAGCCTTTATATCTCTTACGACGACGCGACCGGATCGGTGTTTTACGGCGAAAGCGGCGAAGAATCGGAAAAAATAACCTCTTATTCCGACGGCAGAACTTTCGCGGGCTTCAGAAGCGGAAAGGCTTATATATCTTTCGAAGTACGCGGAGTTAAAAAGGACACGGAATTCGTTTTAAGAAAAATCGCTTCCAACGCGATAACCACCGATTCAAGCGATTACGCCGCGCCGGAATTTCTGACGAATAACGATTACCGCGCAGTGTACGTTTCGTATATCGGACATTCGATATACCTTCCGGAACTCAAAGCCTTCGACGTTCTCGATAACGACGTAACCGTTACGCTTACCTTGTACGGCGACGACGGAACGATTTACGAGGGCAAGGGCGGATATACCTTCGATATAACCAAGAGCGGCGAATATATGGCTGAATACGTAGCCGTAGATTCTTACGGCAATCAGAAGCCGCAGATTTCGACCATTTACGTAGGCGACCTCGAATCGCCCGTGATTAAAGTTTCGGGTATCAAGGCTACCGTCAAAGTCGGGCAGGAAATAACTCTTCCGAAGGCGAAGATTACCGATAACGACACTTCGGCGGAAGAAATAACGAGTTACGTTTACGTCGTAAAGGGCAACAATCAGAAAAAACTTTTGGGCGATACCTATAAGTTTACCGAAGCGGGAGAATATAAAATAAGATATTCCGCTTACGATAAAAACCAAAACTATACCGTCGTCGAATTTACGGTAATCTGCAAATAAGGGGGAAATAAAAGATGAAAAAATTGTTTATTTTTGCTCTGTGCGCGCTTATGATTTTCGGCTCGGCATTCTCGACGGGTTGCGGCGGAAACGAAAGCGATAAAGAAACGGCTTCCGTCAAACCTACGAAAATAGGCGACGAACCGATATCTTTCGAAGACGGCGACGAATATCTCGTAAAAGACGGAAAGAGCGACTATAAAATAGTCGTAAGCGCGGACGCGACGAAAGTCGAAAAGTACGCCGCCGAAGAACTTCAATATTTCGTGGAAAAATCCACCGCCGTGAAACTCCCGATCGCGACCGACGGCGAAGTTTCGCACGGCGATAACGGCAAATATATCTCGGTAGGCGAAAACAAACTTTTGTCCGCCGAAAAAGATATAAAAATCGATTACGAAGAACTCGGCGAAAACGGCGTTACGGTAAACACGAAAGGCAACTGCGTATACGTTGCGGGCGCGACCGAAAACGGAACTCTGTTCGCCGTTTACAGATTTTTACACTATCAGGTAGGTTATAACGCGTACGCTTACGACTGCGTCGAAGTAGACTATTTCAGATCGGTAAAACTTAAAAACATAACTTATAAACACGTTCCGTCAATCGGTCTGACCACGGCTGAAGACGGCGAACTTTCGGGCGAAGACAAAGTAAAAGAAGCGATGAGAATGTACGTTTACGCTTCCAGAAACGGCGGCTACGATATGTATGGCAATCTCTATAACGGACTCTGGTGTCATACCACGCCTTACATCGTTTCGCAGACTCTCGACGCCGATCGCGAAAAAACCGCGATGGAAGAAGAACGCGCCGCCAAATCAGAAGAAGCGAAAGACATTATCGCCGAAACTTACGGTTATACGAAAGACGATAACGGCGACCTTATCGCGGGCGATAGCGCGGATACGAAGGGTTACGAAAACTTTACGAAAGGCTTTGAAAAAGCCCTCGGAACGCTTTTCGCTTCCACGATAAGTTCGCAGGATAAAATCGACAGAGAAGTTTTATCTCTTTACGGATACGTAATCGACAGAAAGGGCAATTACGTTCCGAACTACGTAAGAAAGACGCAAATAAACGACAAGGGCGTAGAAATCCCCGTAATCGAAAACGGAAACTACGTTTACGAAACCGACGAAGAAGGCAACCCGAAATTAGTACTCGGCGACGACGGCAAGCCGCTTTCCGACGTGGCGGGTTACACCGCCTACGAAAAGGGTTGGAACGCAGCGTATTCGTGCGGAAATTACCACGTCGGCGCGGAGTGGCAGAAAAAGGTAAAGAGCGTAAGACTGTGGAACAACAATCAGGTGTGCTATTCCAAGCAGGAAGCGATAGATCTCGCTTCGGCAACGCTTATAAATAAATACGTGAACACCGCAAACGGACCTTATCTTATGCTCGGCGTTACCGACGGTATAGGCGCGTGCGACTGCGAAGAGTGTAAAGCGAACGAAGCCCTGTACGGCGGGGCGGCGGGCGTTCAGATGAGATTTATGAACGCCGTTGCCAAAAACGTCGAAAAATACATGAACGACAACGGAATGGATAAAACGATTTATCTCGTGGCGTTCGCGTATTATTCCTATCGTCAGCCGCCCGTAAAAGAAGTAAACGGTAAAATCGTAGCGGTAGACGAAAGCGTTATTCCCAAGAAAGACGGAAAAGTAAGAGTCGGCGTTATGTACACGCCTATCGAAGCGTGCTACACTCACGCCATAAGCGACGAAGTCGAAACGTGCGAAAAAAACGCGCAGATCGCCGAAGAAATGAAGGGTTGGGCGGCTATCGCCGATTACCTTATGATGTATTCTTACGGTACTAACTTCCAGGCGTATAAATATCACTTCAACAACTGGTCGCATATCGGCGATTCGATGAGATTTTACGAAAAGTGCGGGCTTAAATACTACTTCGAGCAAGCGTGCGCCCAAAACGACATATCGCCTATGTCTTCGATGCGCGCCTACGTGCGTTCGAAACTCGCGTGGAACTCGGCTTACGACACGCAGGATTTGATAGACGAGTTTATCGCCCACTATTACGGCGACGGCGCGGAAAGCGTAAAACAGTACTTCGAAGCCGTTATGGAAAACTTCGAAAGAATTTACGTCATCGACGACACCGAAGATCAGAATATCTATTACAGCAGAATAATGAACAACGAAAGTTGGACGCGTTCGCTTTTGAAAGACCTTGAAAGTTATCTCGAAAAAGCCGATTACAAGATCGACACGGGCAACTCGACTATAAAAGACGTATATAAAGAGCGTGTGTTCAGAGAGTACTTCCTGCTTAAAGACAACGAATATATGAAGTATTCGGCGTACCTGAATCAGGAAGAATACGACGAACTCGAAAAACTCGTAATGTACGGAAGAGAAAAATATAATGCATATCTGACTGCGGAGAAGACGAACAATGGTTAAAATGAAGAAAATTATCGGTTTTATACTCGCGATAATCGCGACGATCGGCGTATGTTGTTTAACCGCCTGCAAAAAAGACGAAGCGAAAAACGCCGACCCGAAAACGACGTACAGTTTTGCGATAAGCAAGACCGAAATGACGCTCGAATCGTGGCAAAGCGAAAAACTCGAATGTCGCTACGGCGATAAGAAAATCGTTTTTTCTAGTTCCGACGATAATATCGCCACCGTCGCGGCAGACGGAACGGTAACCGCGGTAAACGCGGGCGTGGCGTATATCACCGCCAAAGCCGACGGCGTCGAAGGGGCGGAAAAAATGTGCAAAGTTACCGTCGTTAAATACGAATACAGGGTCGAAATCGACCGCGATACGACGATAACCGCGATTAAAGGCGCGTCGCTCGACTTCGTCGCGACCGTTTACAGGGGCGGCGAAAAATCAAACCTTACGGTTAAATTTACGGTAACGCCGACGGCGGCGACGATCATCGACAAAAATACGGCTCGCGTTACTTTCTCGGCGACGGGCGAATACACGGTCAAAGCGGAATACGCGGGCGTATACGCCGTCGTAACCGTAAAAGTAACGGATAGCATTGCGTAACGGGGGCAAATATGAAAAAGTTCTGGATATTTTTGTTGTCGCTCGTCTGCTGCCTGTCTTTGGCGGCGTGCGCGAGTACGGCGAATAATACGACCAAAAAAACGACTGCCGAAATTTCTTTGGTAGACAGAGAAATCACGGTATACGTAGGCGAAACCTACAATTTCAAGCCGACGGGCGCAAAGAGTTTCGAATATTCCTCTTCGGACGAAAGCGTAGCGACCGTATCGGACGAAGGCCTACTTACCGCGCTTAAAGACGGCACGGCGTTTATCGACGTTTCGGCGGGGAAGCAAAGCCTTACATGTAAGGTAAACGTAATAAAAGCCGAAAACTATATAAGGCTTAACTCGACCGAAATCACCGCGTCCGCGGGCAGCGACGTAACGTTGAAAGCCGAAGTTATTTCGGGCGGAAAGGTTACGGATAACGAAGTTACTTTCGATAAAGGCTCCGCAAGCGGCGTAATTCTGAGCGTAAGCGGCGTCAACGAGGCTACGTTTTCGTTGACGGCTACGGGAAACTATGTTATAATGGTTACCTGCGGCGCAATGAAAGCCGAATGTAAAATAAAAGCCGTAAATCTGTCGGCTGAAACTCTTGCGAACCCCGAAATCTCGGTCGAAAACTGCGTAACGGTTAAATGGAACGCGGTAGACCACGCAAGCGGGTACGCATACAGCGTAAACGGCGGCGAGTGGATGAAGACGACCGAAACTTCGTTTAACGCCGAAAGCGTAACGAATAACCTTAAATATAAAGACGAAGCGATTTTCGCGGTTAAGGCTCTGGCGGGCGAAACCGATTACGACTATATCGACGGGCTTCCCGCTTCGGTCGAATTTTCGCACGAATATCAACCTTCCGTAATCGAAGAATACACCTGCGTAAAGGCGGGCAAAGTAAAATTCAGATGCTCGGTTTGCGATAAAGAATACACCGACGAAAATTATCTTGACGACCATAATATGGTAGACGGCGCGTGCAGCGTTTGCGGCATGCAGCAGACTAAAAACGTCGCGTACCGTTACGACGAAAAGAACGATTGCTATTTCGTAGTCGGCGCGGACGCGGGTTTCGACAGCGAAGACCTCTATATTCTGGCCAAATACGACGACGGCGAACACGGCGAGAGACCCGTTAAATATATGGGTTACGGCGCGTTTGCGGCAAATAAAACGATAAAGAGAGTTTTCCTGCCCGAAAGCATGACCGAATTCGTCGATAAAGATAACCGATACAACAAGACGAATAAAAACGGCGTTATGGTAAGCAGTCCGCTCCGCGGAACGGTTTTCGATAACTGTACCAATCTCGAATTCGTTTCGATGAAGGGCGTTACCGTCTTGCGCGACGTAGCCGACGCTTCCTATTCGCACTGGAATTTCAGGGATTGTTATAACCTGACGCAGGTTATCGTTCACGAAGACTTCGATAACTACGGCGCGACGTTCATGCGCTGGGTAAATACCCCCGATAACGCCGCCGATAAGACGGATATATACGTTTACGGCAAGAAAATAACAAAACTCTGCAACGACAGTTATCCCATAGGTTACGACCTCGGCTGGGGCAACAACACCCTGCTTACGGGCGAAGTATTCTACTACGACGAAACGGACGAGGGCTGCTATAAATGGCATTTCGCGGCGGACGGAATAACCGTAGTTACGGGCGGCAAGCACGTTTACAATAATAAAAACAAATGTAAAAAGTGCGGCGCGATGAACGATTTCGGCGTGAACTACGGCTACTACGAAGGCGAAGATTTAGACGGCAATCAGGTTAAGACCTATTACGTTTCGGATAACAATACGCTCAATTTAACCGACGTTACGATATTAGCAGAATATACCGACGGCATACACGGAACTCACCCCGTAACGTTCGTTAAAAACGGCGCGTTCGCCGGTAACCCGACTATAAAAAGAGTTACTTTGCCCGAAAGCGTAACGAGGCTCGACGGCGGCGTATTCCAACTCTGTAAAAATCTCGAATACGTTTCGATGATCGGTATAACCGATATGATCTTCAAAAATCTGAGCAATGAGATTTTCTACGGCGAGGGCGTCGAAAGTAACAATAACTTCCTCGACTGTTACAGTCTGACTACGATTATCGTAAATAAAAACTTCAATCTTTACACCGAATCGAACGCTCAACAATTCCTTGCGAGAGATACGAGCAAATCTGCTCGTCTCGATATCTATTCTATGGGTTCTTACGAAGAAAGCGCGATAAACGCTTCGCCCAACGGAAGCAATAACATGTTAAGCGGTATAATCTTCTATAAAGGCAATCTCGACGTTTGCAGAAGATGGATAGACGACGACGGCGTTATAGAAACTTCCGCAAGGGATCACGACTTCGTCGACGGCGTTTGCGCGGTCTGCGGCGAAAAGGACGCGGCGGGCGTTATCTATCAATACAGCGCGACTTACGGCGTTTATTACGTAAGCGGGTACAGCGGAAACGGCGAAACCGTCCGCGTATTCGGTAGGTGGAACGACGGTAAAAACGGCGAAGCCGACGTCAAATATATCGCCGGCGGAGCATTCAGAGATAAAACCGAAATAAGAAGAGTTATTCTCGACGACAATATCGTAAGCCTCGAAGGCAGCGTATTCTGGGGTTGTTCCAATCTCGAATACGTTTCTATGAAAGGCGTAACGAATCTCGATTACACAAGTCCTTACGGCGGATCGGGAAGAAACAACAATTTCAGAGAGTGTTTCAAACTTAAAATCGTAGTCGTAAGCAACGCGTTTACGACGAACGTAGGGCAGTTCGGTTGCGGCGCAAGCGATACGAGAAACGAGCAGATACTCGACTTCTACGTTTTCGGCGAAAGCGGAGCGCCTGTCTTGAATACGGATATGGCGGACTGGAACAATCTTCCGTCCGGTAACGTCTATTATTACAGCGAAACCGAAAAATCGGGTTGTTGGCATTACGTCGACGGAGTGGCAACGCTCTGGGCGTGAAAATAAATAATATTAAGGAGCAGAGATGATGAGAAAAACAATCAAAGTTCTTATGGCTGTGTTGTGCGTTTCTCTTTCGCTCGGCGTAATAACCGCGTGTAAGAAAACCGAAGAGCCGAAGAAGACGAAACTCGATTCTCCCGTAATATCTTCAAAAGAGTATACGGGCAGTAATCAGAAAGCGACGGTAGTCGAAAACGAGGCTTACGAATTAACCGTAAACGAGGGCGGAACGAACGTCGGCGAATACGACGTGGTTCTTACGCTTACGGATACGAAGAAGTACGAGTGGACCACTCCCGACGCGGACGACAAAACCAAAGTTACGCTTAAATTTACCATAACGAAAGCGACTAACGAAATAACGGTTTTGACCCTTGACGACTGGGCTTACGGCGAAACGCCGAAGACACCGACCGCGATGGCGAAATTCGGAACGCCCGAGTTCACGTACGCGACGAGCGAAAACGGCGAGTATACGGCGACCGTTCCTACCGCGGTAGGTAAGTATTGGGTAAAAGCGACCGTAGAAGGTACGACGAACTACGACGGAGCGATTAAAACCGCACAATTCGAAATAAAGAAAGCGGCTGCAACGGTTACGACCGCTCCTGCGGCGAAAACGGAACTCGTTTATAACAGAAACGCGCAGGAACTCGTTACGGCAGGCGCGGCAAACGGTGGAACGCTCAACTATAAACTCGGCGACGGCGAATGGGGTACGACTATTCCCGCGGCGACCGACGCAGGCGATTATAAAGTATATTACAAAGTAGTCGGCGACGAATCGCATAGCGATACCGCCGAAACCGAAATTTCGGTAACCATCGCTCAGGCGACCAACGAAATCACGGGTATGGTTCTTGCGGGCTGGACTTACGGCGAAACGGCTAACGAACCGACCGCTACGGCGAAATTCGGTACGGCTACGTTCACGTATGCGACGAGCGAAAACGGAACTTATAGCGAAACCGTGCCCATCGATGCGGGCGATTATTGGGTAAAGGCTACCGTTGCGGAAACGAAAAACTACGCGGGCGCGACCCAAACTCTTAAATTCACGATAGCGAAAGCAGATTCGACGGTTAAAACCGCTGCCGCCGAAAAAGAACTCACTTATAACGGTGCGGCGCAAGAACTCGTCAACGCGGCAACCACCGACGACGGAACTATCGAATATAAACTCGGCAAAGACGGTGCGTGGAGCGCAAATATCCCCACCGCTATAAACGCAGGTTCTTACAAGGTTTATTACAGAATCGTCGGCGATAGTAACCATAACGATTTCGAAAACGAAATTTTGTCCGTAAACGTTACTATTTCGAAGTTGAAAATAGCCAAACCCGTTGCCGATACTACGGTATTCACTTATAGCGGAAACGAGCAAACTTATAACGTGGCGGCGAACGACCGTTATACGGTAAGTAACGACAAGCAGACTAACGCGGGCAATTATAAAGTTGCGGTCGCGCTTAAAGACAAAGCGAACGTAAGTTGGGCAGACGATACGACCGCCGATTTGAGTTTCGATTTCAATATCGGTAAAAAATCCGTCGAAGTCGTGTGGACGACAGCCGATAGTTACGTTTATAACGATACCGCTTTGATCGCTCCTACCGCCGTGATGACTAACGTAAAGGGTGAAGAAGTAGCCCTTACCGTAAGCGGCGAAACGCTTGATAAAGCGGGTACGTTCACGTTTACCGCAACTACCGAAGATACCAACTACGAACTCACGAACGCTACTTGTTCCGTTACGGTCGTACTTTATAACGAAATTACGGAGTTCACCGTAACCGCCGAGTTAAACTGCGACGAAACGCCCGATATAAACGCTACGGCAAAACACGGCGAAGCGAAATATTTCTACGCCGAAGCCGAAGACGGCGAGTATAAAGAAATAACGAGCGAAACCGTTTTCGCACCCGAAAAATTATATTACGTTAAAGCGGTAGTTGCCGCAGGCGAAAACTATATCGGCGCGACGAGCGAAATCAAGACGTTTATCAAAAACCACAAATATAACGAAAACGGAAAATGTGTAAAAGGCGACGCGTATAACACTGCGGGCGTAACTTACGCTTACGGCGCAGATAAAGGCGAATATTACGTTACGGGTTGCGCGGACAGCGTTACCGAATTGGTAATTCTTCCCGCGTATAACGACGGCGAACACGGCGAAAAAGCGGTAACTTACGTCGCTCATAGCGCGTTTGCAGGTAAGACGAATATCGTTAAAGTTATTTTGCCGGAAAGCGTAACGGATTTAGGCGGAAGTTCTTTTGCAGGATGTTCGAATCTTGTTTACGTCTATATGCCCGGTGTAAAATCGCTTATTTATGCGGTAGACGGCAGACCCGACGGAAAGAAAGACTGCAATAATAACTTCTTGCAATGTTATAAATTGACCACCGTAATAATCGCTTCCGATTTTTACACTAATACCCAACAATTTACCAACGGTAAGGGTGATATATCCAGAATCGACGGCGCGGTTCTTGAATTCTACGTAAACGCATCGGCAGGCGCGCCGAATCTTGAAGGTAACAACAATTTGTGGACGGGTAACGTATTCTACAAGGGCGACGCGACTAAATGCATGCAGTGGAATTTCGATGAAAACGGCAACGTGATTCACGGCGCGTCCGAACACGATTTCGAAAACGGCAAATGTAAAGTTTGCGGCAAATATAGCGACGAACTCACGCAAGGCGTCGTTTACGAATACGACAGAGAAGAAGGTTGCTACTACGTCGGATTAAATAGAACGTTAAACGTTTCCGAATTAACGATTTTGGATAAATATAACGACGGTATACACGGCGAAAACGGCGTAACGTACGTAAGGAATTGCGCGTTTATGGAAAACCCCTATATAACCAAAGTTATATTACCCGAAAGCGTAACGCTTTTGGACGGCGGAGTGTTTATGAATTGTCCGAATCTCGAGTACGTTTCGATGACAGGCATCGTAAATATGCCATTCGTTGGCGGGCAATCAAGATATTATGTCCAGAACTACGATACTACCAACAACTTCACGTTCTGCGCAAAATTGAAATACGTTATAGTAAATAAAAACTTCAATTTGTACTACACGACTACCGATGCCATACAATTCCATGGTAGGGAAAACGGTACGGCAGACATCTTCGTAGACGGAAGCAAAGCGGAGAGTAGCGTAAACTGTGCGAGAAGCGATGGCAACAATTTGCTCACCGGTAATATTTATTACAAAGGCGACGCGAGCAAGTGCTTGCAATGGAACTTCGGCAGCGACGGCATAACGATTGAACACGGGGGAACCGCGCATCATTTCGTAAACGGAATTTGCGCCTGCGGCGAAAAAGACGCAATGGGCGTTGAATATAAGTTTTATAACGGAACTTACTACGTCTCTAAGTATACGGGAACTGCCGAAACCGTCAACGTGTTCGGAGAATGGAATGACGGAGAGAACGGCAATGCAAACGTAACTTTCGTTAAAAACGGAGCGTTTAGCGGAAATCCCTATATTAAAAAAGTAATCTTCCACGAAAACATAACCACTCTTGACGGCGAAGTTTTCAACGGGTGTTCCAATCTCGAATACGTTTCGATGAAGGGCGTTGCAAATCTTGCATTGCTCAATCTTAGTAACCAAAAAATTTATACGGGTGAATGTTATTCATCGAATAACTTCATGAACTGCGGCAAACTTAAAGTAGTAATCGTCGGTAAGAATTTCAACTGTGATCCGCAAATGTTTAAGATTTGGGGCAATGACAATATTACAGCATGCACGGATATCTACGTCGAAGGAAGCGAGGAAGAAAGTAATATAGTTTTGAATCCCGACCAAAACGACTTACTCACGAGAACCGTTTACTATTACAGTAAAACCCAAAAATCGGGTTGCTGGCATTATGACGAGCAAGGCAACGTTGCTTTGTGGGCATAATAAAGACTAAAAATTAAAGGCAGGTACGCTTTCCTAAACGAAATATCGCGGCGGAAAGCGTATTTGCGTTAAAAATCGATTATGAAGAGTAAAATTAAAAGAATAATATTGCTTGCGTTATGCGTTGCGTTAGCGGGTTGCTCCGCCGTATTTGCGGGCTGCGGGTCGGGTAAACCCGAAAAAGAAACCGTTACCGTTGATTTTATTCAGAGCGGCGAAACGAAAGCACAAATTATCGTCGAACGCGGCAAAAAAATAGACGAAGAGAGCGTTCCCGCGCCGAGCGCGGAAAGAGAAAACTGCGTTACCGAATGGAATTTTGATTTTGACTTACCCGTAAGCAAAAATACGACGGCAGATACCGTTACGTATACGCGGGGGGTGAGTTTTTCAAAGTCGTTAAAGGGCGATTATTATCTCGCGACGGGCTATAACGGCGAAACGCCCGACTTGCATATGCTCGATTATTACAAGGGCATGCCCGTGAGTTCGATTCAAGCCGAAGCGTTCAGGGGCAATCAGACTATCGTAACGGTCAGATTTCCGTCTGCGCTCCTTTCGGTTGCGAACGGCGCTTTCAAAAGTTGCAATCACCTGATTTCCGCGATTTTGCCCGATACCGTAACCGCGATAGGCTCGTCGGCTTTCGAAGACTGTTCTTCGCTTACGGAATTCAGAATTCCGCCGCTTATAAAAACGATTACTTCGCGTATGGCGCAAGGGCATAAATACGACTTTTTAGCCCTGCCGGAAGGCGTTAAGGTAATAGAGTCTTACGCCTTTGCAAGTGATATGTCGTCTATCGTTTTACCGCGTAGCCTTAAACGAATCGAAAACGTCGGGATATGGGCGAATTTACGTAAAATTTACTACTCGGGCAGCGAGTTCGACTGGCAAAAGGTAAACGTTTCAAGCGAACCCTATACGGGTACGGGCGGCTTTACTTTTTCGGCGAAATCTATAACGACCGAAATCGCGACGTTGTATTTTTACAGCGAAGAAAAGCCTACTCGCCCCGGCAATTACTGGCATTACGTTTCGGGGGAAATTACGATATGGGAATAACCGCGAAAAAAATAGATTTGTCAACGCTTCTATGTAAAGACTTAAAGCCGTATAAAGACGGAAAAATCTGCACGCAGGCGTTTAATTACGCCTTTCAAAACTATTCCGAAATTTATATTTCCGCAGGCGTTTATTATATCGATAATTCGCTTATAGTGAAATCGAATACCGAAATCGTCGCGGATAAAAACGCCGAAATCGTACTTATAAAGGGTGTTAAAACTCTGCTTTTAAGAAACGAAAGCGTAGTCGACGGATCGTATAAAAGCGCCGCTTCTGCGCCGACGGACGAAAATATTTATATCGAAGGCGGTGTGTGGGCGGAAGAAAACACAGAAAGGCTCGGTTACGGCTTGTCGGGTTGTTTCGACGAAGATAATACGCTTAAAGGCGTTTCAACCTGCTTTTTGTTCAGCGGAGTAAAAGGGCTTACTCTTAAAAACATTACTTTCCGTAACACCGCGGGGTTTGCCTGTCAGATCGGCAGGGTAGACGGCTTTTCGATAGAAAACGTAAAATTCGAGAACTGTTTCGCCGACGGACTGCACGTAAACGGCGGAACGGTAAACGGCGAGATTAAAAATCTTTACGGGCATACCGAAGACGATCTTATCGCTCTTAACGCTTACGACTGGGATAATTCCGCGATAAATTTCGGGCGGATAGAAAACGTTACGGTCGACGGCGTATACGCAAGCGGCGGCGAACACGCGCATAAGTCCATACGTATTCAACCCGGCGTTTACCCGTATATAAACGGCGAAACGGAAGACTGTTTCGTCAAAAATCTTACCGTTAAAAACGTAAGCGGCGTTGCGACTTTCAAACTCTATCTTCAAACCCCCGCCTATACGGAGAAACCCGAAAAAAACGTCGGGGTCGGAAGAATCGAAAATATAGTCTTCGAGAATATTTCCGCCGACACCCGCGAACCCGTCGACAAACAGCCGAATTACCTTAACGGAGACCCGATAACGGGCAATTTCGCGACGTTCGAAGTCGGAAGCAACGTAAACGGGTTTACCCTTAAAAACGTTAAAACGAGGCTTGACAGAGCGAAATATCCAAACTCTTATCTTCTGACGGCAGGACCGAAATCACAATATATAAAAGAGAAAAAACTCGAACTTTTCGACCCGTACGTAAATTGCGTTTTAAGCGGCTTACGTTACGAAAACGTATACGTCAACGACGAAATCGTCGAAGATATATCGCCGTTTGTAAAAGAGATCGAATTTAATAATTTATATCCTTCCGAATTGCCGTTCGGCAAAGGAAGATTTACGATTCCTACGGACGAGAGTTTCGTAGAAGGAACGAAGATAATAGCGGAAAAGTGGGGCGCGGACGCGGTAAGAGATTGCGACGGTACTAAATTACCCGCAAACGCAGGACAGTTCGGCAAGGTGTATAACACGTACTTTATAGTGCGCGGAGATAACGAGTGGGCGAGAAAACACCCCGAAGAAGCGCAGAGAATATTCCTGCTTTCAAACCGCAACCCGGCGACGGAAGAAAAACTCGAAATAGAGATAATGAAAGGCTTTTTAGCCGACGAATTCGACCCCGACTATTCTTATCTCGATCTGTGGCAGGTATACGACCGTACTACGGGCGAAGAGATAACGAGTTGGAAGGTATGCCAGAAGAAAGGCGTGGTAGAAATAGAAAATTGTAAGCCTTTCCACGAATACACCGTAACGTTTCTGGCAAGGGTAACCTGGCACCCCGTGCAGATATATAACTATCTCACTAACGAGTGGACCTGCGAAAAACAACTCACTTACGACCCCGCATTCCCGAATACGAAGAAGTATATCGTGGAGCATATGAAGAAGTGGTGCGAAGAAAACCCCGAAACGAGCGTTGTAAGATTTACTACGTTCTTGTATCAGTTCACGCTCATCTTCAATAATCTCGGCAAAGAAAGACAAGTGGAGTGGTTCGGTTACGGTCAGACCGCAAACCCCGTTTTAATAGCGGACTTTGAAAAGGAAAGCGGAATAAAACTCGTAGCCGAAGACTTCGTAGACAGCGGATATTATAACAATTGTTTCAGAACGCCCACCGAAAAGTTCAGAAAGTATATGGACTTCGTAGAGAGATTCGTAAGCAAAACCGTAAGGGAACTCGTGGATATAGTTCATAGTTACGGCAAAGAAGCGATGATGTTTTTAGGCGACGACTGGATAGGCAGCGAGCCTTACGGCGAGCATTTCAAGGATATGAATCTCGACGCGGTGGTCGGCTCGGTCGGCGGCGGCGTAACGGTAAGAATGTTATCCGAAATTCCTTACGTAAAATACCACGAAGGCAGATTTTTACCGTATTTCTTCCCCGATACGTTCTTCGACGGAAACGAAGACAACGCGGTAGACGAACTCAACCGTAACTGGCGAACGGCAAGAAGGGCTATTATGCGTAAACCCATAGACCGTATGGGTTTCGGCGGGTATCTCTCGTTGGCGGCTAAATTCCCGAAATTCGTAGACAGAGTAGCGGAAATAGCCGACGAGTTCAGAACGATATACGACGCGGTAGACGATAAAAAGCCCTATTGCAGATTAAAGGTCGGACTTCTGAACGCCTGGGGCAAAAAGAGAAGTTGGATGAGCCATATGTGCGCCCACGAACTTTGGTATCAGCAGATATATTCCTATCAGGGTATATTGGAGGCTATAAGCGGACTTCCCGTGGATATAGAATTCTTGTCTTTCGACGAAGTTAAAAACGGAGTACCGCAGGATATAGACGTGATAATAAACGCCGGAGACGCGTATACGTCGTATTCAGGCGGAAAGGCGTGGCTCGACGAAAAGTTGCAGACGGCTGTACGCAAATTCGTGTATAACGGCGGAGGATTTATAGGGGTAGGAGAACCTACGGCGTGCGAAGGCAACGGAAGATATTTCCAACTTGCCGACGTGATGGGCGTAGACGAAGAGATAGGCTATACTCTTTCGATAGATAAATACAATATACAAAAAGTAAAACACGAACTTACCGACGGACTTGATAATATAGACTACGGCGAAGATAAAAAGAATATCTACGCTCTGGACGGGGCGAAAGTGCTCGATATAACTTTCAGCGAACGTTTTAAGAGAAACGTGAACGTCGGCGAAGTAAAAATGGCGGTAAACGAATACGGCAAGGGCAGAAGTTTTTATATAACGGGTTTGCCTTATAGTTTTGAAAATTCAAGGCTATTGTATAAGGCTATGTGCTACGTTGCGAATAAAGACTTAAACGTCTGCTATTCGACGAATACGGCTACGGAATGTAACTATTATCCGAGCGCGAAGAAATACGCGATAGTAAACAATTCCGATAGACCGCAGACGACCGAATTTTACGATATACAAGGCAATAAGACGATTATTAACCTTAAACCTACCGAAATAAAATGGATAAAATCGAATTGAAAACCGAACGTTGGGACGAAGGCGCGCCGATAGGCAACGGCAAAATCGGCAGTATAGTTTACGGCTCTAACCCGATAAAAATCACCGTAGACAGAACGGATTTGTGGGATCTTCGACCGAACGAAGTTACGCTTGAAAAGGGTTTTAACTACGCGAATCTCGTTCGTCTTTCGACGAGCGGGATACCGGAAGACTGGAAAGAACGCGAAAGGCTGTTCGAAGATATTTTTATGGGCAAACCGTACCCGTCGAAGATTACGGCGGGCAGAATAGAACTGACATTTACGCCGCAACTTAAAAACGCGAGATACGTTCTCGATATATCGTCTGCAATCGTAAAAATTTACGACGAAGACGAACTCGTCGCCGAAATCTTTACCGATTATATCTCGCTCGTCGGGGTTATTAAACTCCGCCGCGAAGCGGACTTGAAATTACACGTTCCTACCTATCTTTCTTCCGCTTCCGAAACCGGGTCGGGGATAGGCGACAAAGACGTGGGCGTTACGCTCGGTTACCCGAAAGCCGAACTTAAAACGAGCGGCGATTTCAAGTGGTACGAACAGAATACTCACACCGATTATTCTTTCGGTATCGTTACTAAAAATGTCGGCGACGAAATTTACTATACGCTCGCGACGACCGACGACGATAAAGACTACGTTTCTTTCGCGAAAAACGCGCTTGACGCCGCCGCGGAAATCGGCTTCGATAAATTATTCGTCGCCCATAAACGCTCGTGGCAAAGGTGTAATAAAAAATCGTCGGTAAAAACGGGCGATAAACTTTTGGACGACACCTATAAAAAGAGTTGGTATCTTTTCAGATGCTGCTCTCGAAAGGGTTGTTACCCCATGCCGCTTCAAGGCGTGTGGACGGCGGATAACGACAGTCTGCCGCCGTGGAAAGGCGACTATCATCACGACACCAATACCGAACTGTCTTATCAGTCGTATTTAGCCGCGAACAGAATAGACGAGGGCGTTTCTTTCGTAGAATACCTCTGGAAACTTCGCCCCGCGTTTAAGAAATTTGCGAAAGAATTTTTCGGCGTTAAAGGGATTCTTATTCCGTCGTGTTCGACTCTGGACGGCAAACCCATGGGCGGCTGGGCGCAATATTCGCTTTCGCCCACCATGACTATATGGGCGGCGCAGAGTTTCGACGATTATTACGAATATACCGCGGACGAAAAATTCTTAAAAACCCGCGCTTATCCGTTTTTCAAAGAAGTCGGATCGGCGATAAATGGTATACTTAAAGAACGCGACGGAAAACTGTATCTGCCGCTTTCGTCGTCGCCCGAAATTTTCGACAACGAACCGAAAGCGTACCTTACGCCGAACTCGAACTTCGATTTGTCGCTTCTGATTTATCTTTATAAAACGCTCGTTAAATACGCCGGAATACTCGGCGAACCGACCGACGAATATAAAGAAATTTTGTCGAAATTCGACGATATAGCAATCGACGAAGACGGCGTTATAATGCTCGATAAAACGCAGCGACTTCCCGAAACGCATCGCCATTTTTCGCACCTTATGAGCCTTTATCCGCTTCGGCTTATCCCGTACGATACCGACGAGCATAAACGCGTCTATAACGCGACTATCGCGCATTTAGAGAGTTTAGGCACAGGCTATTGGGTGGGGTTTTCTTTCCCGATGGCGGCGCAGATTTACGCTTTGAGCGGGCGTGGCAATTCGGCTAACGAAAAACTTACGCAGTTTGCGAAGGGTTTCGTCGGCGAAAACGGTTTTCACCTGAACGGCGATTATAAATATTACGGCTATACGTGGTTTCATTACCGCCCGTTTACGCTCGAAAGCCTGTACGCTTTTTGCGACGCGCTTCATCTGCTTTTAATCGACGGTTTCGGCGGCGAAATCAAACTCTTTTCGGCTTTGCCCGACGAGTGGAAGAACAGGGAAGTCGAAATAAAAAATATCCGCGTTCGCGGCGGATTGTCGGTTTCGGCAAAAACGAAAAACGGCAAAATAACTAAACTTTGCGTTAAATCGCCGACGGACAAAACCGTTACGATAAACGGCGCGGCGTACAGCCTTAAAAAGGGCGAAAACGAAATTATCCGATAACGAAATATGAAAATAAATTCCGACGTTACGGCGGGCATTTCCGTCGTTTACGACAAGATAATAAAAATGCCGCCCGACGGCGTAAGGGTGTTTTCGGTAAGCGTAACTTCGACCGAAGACGCAGGCGTTTATCTGCGGTTTGAAAATTTAGCCGCAGTTTGTCTTAACTGCAAGGGCAAAGACTATCTCGGCGAAGATTTCGAAAAAACGGTTAAACTTAAAAAGAACGAACCGCATAATTTTTGGTGCGCGGTAAGGTCTGCGGGCAGCGGTCTTCTGGTGATTACCGATATTTGCGGCGAAGAAATTTTCAATGGCGATATCCGCGCCGAAATCTTATCGGGTGAAATCGCGGATAATCTTTCAAGGCTCGTCTGGCTCGATTCCGACCTGGCAATCGACAATTCCGTTCCAAAGCCCTTTAAGCCGATAATCTATCGCGACGAGACCGTAAAAATCGCGGGCAGAGAAATAACGTTTGACGATTCGGGGTTTCCTCTTGAATTGACGAGTTATTTTAGTCAGAGCGTTAAAATTTGCGGTACGCCCACGCCGATTTTAAGCGGCGGCGTTAAATTGTCGGTCGGCGACGAAGAATTTTCGAATATATCCGGAACGAACGAAATATACGAAGACAAAGCCGTTATCCGTCGGGTGTCCGAAAGCGAAAATTTTACCATGGCGGTCGAAGCGGACGCGGAATTCGACGGATTCGTCGGGTATAAAGTCAGCCTTACCGCTAAAAACGACGTAGAAGTCGACGATATCGCTTTGAAATTACCGATATCTAAGCGTTGCCGTAAATATTTTATAGGGCTCGGCAAAAAGGGCGGGCTGTTCGACGAAAAAGTCGATTGGAAGTGGAACGAAAATTTCGATCAGGACGGATTCTGGGTGGGCGACGTAAACGCCGGCGTAAAAATCAGACTTAAAGGCAAAAATTACCTCAAACCGTTCGTAAATATCTACTATTTCCACAGAAAACTCAACAAACCCGAAAGTTGGGATAATTCCGGCAAAGGCGGCATACGCTTCGACGGCGAAAATTTTATCGCTTATTCGGGCAAAAGAACTGTGAAGGCGGGCGAAACCTTACGCTACGACTTCGATATTATAGTTACGCCGACTAAAGAAATCGACCTTAAAAAACAATTTTCGATGCGTTTTTTTCACGCTATGTTCGATTCGGATACCTGGCTTGAAAAGGCGAAAAAAGGCGGCGCGAATATAATAAACGTTCACCACGGCAACGACTTAAACCCGTATATAAACTATCCGTTCGTCGAAGAAAACGCGCTTAAAAATTTCGTTAAAGCCGCGCACGACAACGATATCGAGGTAAAAATTTATTACACCGTGCGCGAACTTACCGTAAATATGCCCGAATTCAAGGCGCTTAGGGATTTTGACCACGAAATTATATCCGAAAGGAATAAAAACGTCGAAACGCTTTCCTGGCAGGAAGAAGCGAAAAAATGGATAGAAGAAAACGTAGGCGGCGACGTTATCCCCGCCTGGCGGCAACCGCTGAAAGGTACAAAATATAACGGATTTTACGATTCGGCAGTCATCACCGAAGGGCAATCGAGGCTGTGTAATTTTTATATCGAGGGATTGAATTACCTTATCGATAAGACGGATATCGACGGTATATATATCGACGACGTGGCGTACGACCGCAATACGATGAAGCGCGTAAGGAAAATTCTCGATAAAAAACCGAACGCGTATATAGATTTTCATCAATGGAATCATTATTGCGACCTTGCGGGCCGGGCGAACTGCGCCGCCCTTTATACCGAACTCTACCCGTACGTAGATAAATGCTGGATAGGCGAAGGTTTCGATTACAACGAAACGCCCGAATTCTGGCTTACCGAGATAAGCGGTATTCCGTTCGGGGTGATGAGCGAGATGATGGATACCGGCAACGAATATCGCGGTTTGACGTTCGGCATGACCAATCGTTTGGGCTGGGAAACGAACGAAAGCGACCCGCTCGATATATGGAAGATATTCGACGATTACGACCTCGGCGAAGCCGAACTTATAGGCTGGTGGGACGATCGTAACGACGTCGTTTTGTCAAATTATGCCGTCCGCGCGACCGAATACATACTTAAAGACAAAAAATACGTCGCCGTTGCGAACTTTTCTTCCGACGAGCAGGAAACCGAAATTTATATGAAGGGCGACGAACGTTACTCGTTTTACGCGCCCGATATAGAGCGGTTTCAACGCGGGCAGACCGTCTGCGGCTCGGTTAAATTGAAGGGCGGCGAAGGATTGTTTTTGATCGTAAATAAAAAGTAACGCTTAATAAAATAACCGATCTGCGGGCGGACGCAATTTTACGTCCGCCCGCAGTTTATTTTTGATCGTCATACTAAACCGATTTTTTTTTCGGCAGTCATCTTCGCGTAAACGTTTTTTATTGCTTCGAGCCCCGCCTTTTCGCCGTTCTCTACCGCTTTGCCGTACGTTTCGATTGCTTTCCTGTAATTTTTTCGCACGCCGAAACCGTTTTCGTAACAAATTCCGAGATTGTGATACGCAACGCCCGAATTACACTTTTCGGCGGCTGTCTTAA